>MHZB01000001.1 GCA_001828605.1 Planctomycetes bacterium RIFCSPLOWO2_12_FULL_50_35
AGATGAGAAGTATATGTCACGAGCTGAAAATCTGCACCGATGACGGCTCCCGCGGTTTCCGCGGCTTTCCTACTCAGGTGCTCCAGGAGCTTATAGATAGCGGCAGGAAGATAGACCTGGTGGTGGCCGTGGGGCCTGTGCCCCTTATGGCCGCCGTCAGCAGGCTGACCAAGCCGTACGGCATAAAGACAGTGGTGAGTCTTAACCCGATAATGGTAGATGCGACCGGCATGTGCGGCGCATGCAGGGTGACTGTAGGAGGGGTAACCAGGTTTGGCTGTGTAGAAGGACCTGAGTTTGATGGGCACCAGGTGGATTATGACGAGTTGATGAAGAGGCTGAAGCTCTACGTACCTGAAGAAAGGGAGATGAACGAGAGGTTTGAGCGCACACATAGGGTAAGGGAGGTTCAGGAGGTAAAGAAATGAAAGACAGCACCTCTTTGTGCGAAGAAGGGCATAATCTTAAGGACGCACGTAAACGTCCCCGCGTACACATGCCTGAGCGAGACGCACGGCAGCGGAGGGAGGATTGGGGCGAGGTGCCTCTGGGCTACACCTCCGAGTTGGCCCAGGCGGAGGCCGTGCGCTGTCTCCAGTGTAAAAACCCACTGTGCGTAGCCGGCTGTCCGGTGGGTATAAACATCCCGGCATTTATAAAACTTATAGCACAAGGGGATTTTGTCGGCGCCGCCAAAAAGATAAAGGAGACCAACAGCCTTCCCGCAGTCTGTGGGCGTGTATGCCCTCAGGAAGACCAGTGTGAAAAGGTGTGCATCCTCACCAAGAAGTTCACGTCAGTCGCCATAGGCAACCTCGAACGCTTCGCAGCGGATTACGAGAGGGAACAAGGGGAGGTGGAACTGCCGGAGGTCCAGCCTCCTACGGGCTATAAGGTTGCAGTGGTAGGCTCCGGCCCGGCAGGGCTTACGGCCGCAGGAGAACTGGTCAAGATGGGCCATGAGGTGGTGATATTCGAGGCGCTGCACAAACCCGGCGGAGTGCTTCTCTACGGTATCCCGGAGTTCAGACTCCCCAAGGACATCGTTGACTCCGAGGTCGATTATTTAAAGAGATTAGGCGTCCAGATTGAAGTGGACACCGTAATCGGGAAGACGGAGACCATAGACGACCTCCTGGAAGAGGGTTTTGACGCCGTGTTTGTGTCTGTGGGCGCAGGACTGCCCCTGTTCATGGGCATTCCCGGTGAGAACCTCTGCGGCGTGTATTCAGCCAACGAATACCTGACCAGGGTAAATCTCATGAAGGCCTACAACCCTGATTATATTACACCGGTGCTGAAGAAGAGGCGTATAGCTGTGGTAGGCGGAGGAAACGTGGCCATGGACGCCGCGCGGACGGCCTTGAGGATGGAGGGCGCCGAAGAGGTCTACATCCTGTATCGCCGCTCCAGGGATGAAATGCCTGCACGTGTAGAAGAAATAAGGCATGGTGAAGACGAGGGCCTTAAGTTTATGCTCTTAACAAACCCGGTCAGGATACTGGGTGATGAAAACGGATGGGTAAAATCCATCGAGTGCATAAAGATGGAACTGGGAGAGCCGGACGCCTCGGGACGCAGGAGACCTGTACCCATGAAGGGTTCAGCGTTTATACTGGACGTGGACTGCGTGATAATGGCGCTTGGGACCACTCCAAATCCGCTGGTGCCGATGACCACCCCGGGTCTAAAGGTAACTCCAAGGGGGACTATCGTGGTGGACGAGAACACCTGTCAAACCACCAAGGAAGGAGTCTTTGCGGGGGGAGATATTGTTACCGGGGCCGCCACGGTTATACTGGCAATGGGGGCGGGGAAGAACGCAGCAAAGGCCATTGACCAGTACGTCAGGACTAAAAAAGTAAGTGTAAGTGCTTAAAGAATGCGTCTCAGAGTAAACGGCGAGACCGGAATATATCCAGACGGCATAACTGTGCAGGAGCTGCTGAACGCACTAGGTGTCAGCAACCGTCCTGTGGCCGTGGAACTGAACCACAAGGTCGTTCCAAGAGACACACTACAGAAAAAATTTCTAAAAGAAAACGACACGCTTGAGATAGTAACGTTTGTAGGCGGAGGTTAGGTTTTTTAATATGGGGAATGTTCTTCTTAAAGAAATTACGGAAGACAAATTTCGGTTGGGCAAGTACGAGTTCACTTCACGGTTGTTTGTGGGCACCGGCAAGTATCCCTCGATGGAGGTAATGCGCCAGGCCCTGGAGGCAAGCGGGACAGAGGTGGTAACCGTCGCAGTAAGACGGCTCAGCGTAAAAGACCGCCCACAAGAATCACTGCTCGACTACATAGATACCAAAAGGTACACAATACTCCCCAACACGGCGGGATGCTACAGCGCTGACGAGGCCATCCGCACGGCTCACCTGGCCAGAGAGGCTGGAATCTCCGACATGATAAAGCTGGAGGTGTTGGGAGATGAAAAGACACTGCTGCCGGACCCGGTCGACACCTTAAAGGCCGCACAACAACTGGTCAAGGACGGCTTCACCGTACTCGTGTACACCACGGACGACCCTATTGTCGCAAAAAAACTGGAAGACGCAGGGGTTACAAGCGTGATGCCCGCAGGTGCACCCATCGGTTCGGGGCAGGGCATCCTGAACAGAAATAATATCAGAATAATACTGGAAAATGCGAAAGTGCCCATCATCGTAGACGCCGGTGTAGGCACCGCATCCGACGTAACTATCGCAATGGAGCTTGGGTGTGAAGGAGTACTTTTAAATACCGGTGTAGCCCTGGCAAAGGACCCGATAAAGATGGCCAGGGCCATGAAGCTTGCCTGCGAATCAGGCAGACTCGCCTACCTTGCGGGAAGAATCCCCAAAAAACTCTATGCCAAGGCATCCAGCCCCGAGAAGGATTTTTAACGCCATAACAAACAACACCAAATGTTGGCAAAACGAATCATCCCCTGCCTGGACGTAAAGGGTGGAAGGGTTGTCAAGGGAACAAAATTTCTTAACCTCCGGGATGCCGGTGACCCGGTCGAGGTGGCAGCCTTCTATGACCAAGAAGGCGCCGACGAGATAACCTTCCTGGACATAACCGCCTCCCACGAAGAAAGGGACATAATAATTGACGTCGTGGCCGCCACTGCCTCAGAGGTGTTTATTCCGCTGACGGTAGGAGGCGGGGTGCGCACCCTGGAAGACATACGCAGATTGCTGAACGCCGGCGCGGATAAGGTCTCCTTCAATACCGCAGCGGTAAAAGACCCGGAGCTGATTAACCGCGCCTCCCGCCGTTACGGCAGCCAGTGTATTGTGGTAGCCATAGACGCAAAGCGGATTGACGGCAAGCTGCGCTGGGAAGCCTATGTAAACGGCGGCCGCACACCCACGGGTGTGGATGCCTTGGAATGGGCAAAGGAATCTGAGATAAGGGGCGCCGGTGAAATACTACTTACCAGCATGGATTGTGATGGCACAAAGGAAGGGTACGATTGCGAACTAACCCGCAGGGTCTCTGAGGCCACGAACATACCCATCATCGCATCTGGTGGCGCAGGTAAGCTGGAGCACTTTTACGATGTCTTTACCATAGGGATGGCAGATGCCGCTCTGGCCGCATCGGTCTTTCACTATAAAGAGTACTCCATACAAGACGTCAAGAACTTCCTCCGCTTAAAAGGGATCCCAATGAGATTGTAGTCCATATTCACCCAGATTTTACCTTCCGGACTATTTTTGCCGATTTGGATTGTTTCTAACAAAATTTACAAAAAAAGCCAATACTTGCTTGACAACAAACGTTGTTTTGCTATAATTTGTACAAGTTTGGTTACTTATTGACACACTATTAAAGGAGGTGACCAAAGTGGCCAAAAAAACGGCCAAGAAGAAAACAGCAGCGAAAAAGAAGTCCAAGGGGCGCTGCTAAGTAAAACGAGTTTTTTACGGCGAAGGGGATTTTAACCCGAAAATCCCCTTCGCAACTTTTTGTAGCGGTATTTTGTATTTAGTTCTTAACTCTCCATGACAGCACACCTTAGCGAAATATCTCCCATCTTTCTCAATCAAACCTTTGACTTTCACTAATCTTGTGATATACTTAAAAGCTTTAAAAGTTTAATTCCTCGACGAAAGGTCCTGTATGGCAGGATGCGTCTCCAACGAAAAGATTAGTGAAATCCAGAGACTTACAAATATCGTTGAGGTGATTAACCGCCATGTCAACCTAAAGCGTGCTGGAAAGAACTATATCGGCCTGTGTCCCTTCCACTCAGAGAAGACACCAAGCTTCTCGGTTAGTCCAGAAAAACAGCTGTACAAATGTTTTGGTTGTGGTGAGGGCGGTACGGTATTTACGTTTCTAATGAAAAAGGAGGGTCTCTCTTTTCCTGAGGCACTTAGGATATTGGCTGAACGCGCTAGGGTTGACATACCGAAGCGAAGCGAAAAAGGAAATGCAGGTAATGACAAGACTCTGTTGTACGACGTCAATAACGTCGCGGCGGAATTTTTCCATAAATGCCTGCTGGACAATAAGGGAACGGCTGTGCGGGAATATCTGCACCAACGAGGGATAAAAGAAAACTCTATCAGTAAATTTCGAATAGGTTACACCCCCGATGGTTGGGATTCACTCATACGCCTGGCTAAAACCAAAAATATACCCAGTTCCAGGCTGCATAGTGCCGGCCTCATCATAGCCAAGGACGCTGATGGGGGTTTTTACGATAGATTCAGAAACCGTTTAATGTTTCCCATCACCGATCACATTGGACGTGTGATAGGGTTTGGCGGCAGAAGCCTATCCGGTGCGGAACCAAAATACCTCAACTCACCGGAGACAATATTGTTCAGTAAGGGAAGATGTCTTTACGGCTTGGACCTTGCGAAACAGTTCATCCTTAAAGACAGAAAGGCCCTGATAATGGAGGGCTACACGGACGTCATAGTGGCCCACCAGGAAGGTATTTGTAACGCCGTGGGAGTTCTGGGCACGGCGCTCACCGTCGACCACATAAGGCTGCTTCGCCAATGGACGCCAGAGGTGACCCTTGTCCTGGACGGTGACACTGCGGGGCAAAAATCCTCCGATAGGAGTCTTGACATACTGGCAGAAGAAGAAATGGAAGCCAAGGTGGTTCAACTCCCAGAAGCCGACGACCCCTGTGATTTTATATTAAGGGAAGGGGCAAACAAGTTCATGGAATTAGTCAATGGGGCGCTCGATTTTTTCGGCTTCAAAGTGCAGATGGCGGAGGCGAAGTGGGACCTTTCGTCGCATTCGGGCAAACTTGCCGCAATACGGGAGCTCCTCAACACGGTTTTAAAGGTCCAAAACGTGCTGAGACAGCAGCTTATTGTAAAGAGCATAGCAGAAAAGATGTCCGTCGAAGAAGAGACGTTAAGGCTGGAATTAGGGAAACTGAAGTCCGCCCAGAGGCCTGGGGGAACAGATGGTGACACCCCCATAAAAACGGGTTCCGACTCAGACTACTTGGCAGAAAGAGAACTCTTGGGTCTCTTGCTCTCGCACAACGAGCTGATAAGAGAGTTTGAGACGGAAGTGGGGCCGGCAGCCTTTAGGATTGAAAATCTTAAGGAAATAGTTCACAAGGCACTGGAGATTTATCATGAGAATGGTCAAGTAAGGGAAACAGACCTAACCTCGTCATTCATCGGCAGCGAGCCGGCGAAGGTCCTTACAGGTATTACCTTGGAGTACGAGGAGGGCGATTACCGCAAAAGATTTGCCGACTGCGTCTATTACGTAAAGAGGCGAGAAAATAAAAAGGAAATAAGTTATACTAAAGAAAGAATAAGGAATTTGGATATCAACCAGAAACAGGAAGAGGCGACGCTTCTAAGAGAATTTCATGAAAAGACCAAACTGACGCATCTTTCTCGGAAGAGGGGACAATGACACGAAGGGATTTAATGGAAAAACTAGGCCAAAAAATAAAGACACTGGCTCTGCGCGGCAAAGAAAAGGGTTACTTGACCTACGAGGAACTTAATGACATTCTTCCCGACGATGACGTTGTTTCGCCGGAGAGGATAGACGACATTCTGATAATGCTGGATGAAGTAGGAATAGACCTTATTGACGAATCAGAGGCCGATAGCCGTGATGCAGCAGAGATTGAGCTTGAGGAAGAGGAGGAAGAGAAAGAAGAGGGCATTTCAGAGGGAGAGTTTGAAGCGGTTGTCCCAGAGAAAATAGACGATCCCGTAAGGATGTATCTGACCCAGATGGGCGAGATACCCTTACTAACCAGAGATGAAGAAATAGAACTGGCCAAGAAAATTGAGATAACCAAGAAGCGTATATTCAGAAAGGTATTCGCGTCTGACTATAACATTGCAGAGTATGTAGATGCCCTGGAGAATCTGAGTAACGGCGGCGCCCGTACTGAAGCGACCATTAAGGTAGACTTCACCGTAGACACGGGCAGGGAGAAGATACTCCAGAGACTGCCCAGGGAAATAAAAGCGCTTAAGGGCATAACCGAATCAAACAAAAACGATTACGGCAAAGCTCGTTTAAAAAAGACCACTGAAACGGAACGGGTACGTCTACTGAGAAAGATAAGGTTAAGACGCCGAGACGCCCTGGAGCGAATCAACCGCCTCAAAATAACGGCGAAGAAAATAAACCCCCTGATAAAACGTCTGCATCTCATATGCGAAGAGATGGAGGCTCTCCAGGAACAGATAGATAAGACAAAAAATCGCCATCGTGCCAACGGTCATTTAAGGGAACTCGACCAGACGCTTGCCCTGCTGGAGAAGAAAGTGCTGGAATCTCCCGACAGCCTCAGCAGAAAGATTACCAGTCTTGACAAGTTGTTCATGGACCACGAGACGGCCAAAAGGAAGCTCTCCAGTGCAAACCTCCGCCTAGTAGTCAGCATAGCAAAAAAATACAGAAACAGAGGGCTGAGTTTCTTGGACCTAATCCAGGAAGGGAACACCGGCCTTATGAGGGCGGTGGACAAATACGAATACAAGAGAGGCTACAAATTCAGCACCTATGCCACGTGGTGGATCCGGCAGGCAATTACACGCTCCATCGCCGACCAGGCGAGGACCATCAGGATACCTGTGCACATGATAGAGACGATGAGCAAGATTAGAAACGTCTCTAAAAGACTATTGCAAGAAAAGGGGCGTGAACCTACCATAGAAGAGATTGCGAACGCAGTAAAGGTATCCGTGCCCGAGGCGAGGAGGATAATGAAGATTTCCCGCTCACAGATCTCGTTAGACAGGCCGGTAGGCGAGAGCGAGGATAGTTCATTCGGCGATTTCATAGAGGACGAAAAGGCCGAATCTCCCGTGTCCGCCGCCACCCATGAGATGCTGAAGGAGAAGATTGACAACGTCCTAAATACGCTCAGCTACAGAGAGCGAGAGATCATAAAACTTCGCTACGGCATAGGCGACGGTTACACCTATACTCTGGAAGAGGTGGGAAAGAAGTTTAACGTCACCAGGGAAAGAGTAAGACAGATAGAGGCAAAGGCCGTCCGAAAGCTGCAACACCCTATCAGGAGTAGGAAGTTGGAAGGATTCCTCGATGGCATTGGAAGTAACCAACAAAGAATCTAAGCTGGACAGGTTGGAGACTCTTAAAAAACTCCAGTCCATTGACAATAAAACCCATGAATTGAACAAGCAGAAAAAGGCGTTGCTGAGCCGTGTTGAGGAGAAGAATAATCAGATAGAAGAGGCAAAGGCACGTCTTGCAAGCAGACATGAAAAATCCGTAAATTCCCAGAAAGAAATAGACATGAAAAATCTGGACCTTAAGTGCATAGAAGAAGGAATACAGAAATCCAGAGTTAAGCTACTCCAGATAAAGAACAATAAAGAATACAGCGCCTTTCTCTCGGAAATCGGCGGCAAAGAAGCGGACAAAAGCCTCCTGGAGGATCAGATTCTCTCCATGATGTCCGATCTGGAACGTCTGACCGCTGAAGAAAAAGATTCGGCAAAAGAGGAGGAAAAACAGAAAAAGGAGCTGGCTGAGCTCAAGGCGGCGGTAGATGGAGAACTCGCAGTAATAGATAAGAATATTGAAGGGACGCAGACCGAATGGGAAGGAATCGCACGGCAGGCCGACAAAGAATCTCTCGTCCAATATAAGCGGCTGATAGAAAAAGACGGCCAAGCGGTGGTGGAGGTCTCGGGACATACATGTGGGGGTTGCTACATGCAAATCACACCCCAGACCCTCAATCTGCTCCTCAGAAAACAGGAGCTTATACTGTGTAAGAACTGCGGTAAGATCCTCTACCTCCAGGAGGGATAGCGGCCTGGGAGCAGGCGAGGTGACCGCTCGCCCATCTTCGGTGCGAGAGGAAAGTCCGAGCTCCATAGGGCAGGGTGGTGGGTAACGCCCACCGGGAGCAATCCTAGGGAAAGTGCCACAGAAAATATACCGCCCGTCATTTGGTTCGAGGAAACGAACCCCTGTCTAAAGACGATAGGTGACGGGTAAGGGTGAAAAGGCGGGGTAAGAGCCCACCGCGGCCCTGGTGACAGGACCGGCAAGGTAAACCCCACCCGGAGAAAGGCTAAATAGAGGGGAATGAAGCGGCCCGCTTCGTTACTACCCCCGGGTAAGCCGTTTGAGGTACGCCGTAAGGCGTATCCTAGATTAATGGTCACCCACGACAAAACTCGGCTTATTGCCTGCTCCCAGGTCTTTTGTCTGCTAGCGTGCCATACCTTACACCAGGGGACTCACTGGACAAGCTTCACCTTGACTGCGGCAATCTCCAGGACCAGGTCTTTTGCGATATCTGCGATGTGTTTCTGCCATGTCTCTGCGTCATCGCTTAACAGCGGACTGCCGGAACGATTGTCGGCAAAAAGAAACAGCGTCTCATCAGTATTTGCGTCCTTCAACCTCCCTTCCACCTGGACGTGGGTCGGGTCAACCGGGTATCCCATCGCCAATAAGGTCCCCCAGTTCGTCAGCTTATTGGACTTATCCAGTTGAGTAAGGCCGGTTTCCAAGACTAGGGTATTCTCAGGGAGATTCCCTTCATTTGGCGTTATTACCCTTAACAGCAGTCTGCGCTTGATTTCGTCCTGCAGGCTTTTTGTGAAATAATCGGCAAATTGAGAACCCTGTTCCTCGCTCATAAGATCCGGATTTATCTCCACGGGTTTAATGTATATTTTGCGGTATCTTCCTATGTTAAAGTCCGGATTTACCCATACCCTGTCCAGCTCTTTCCCTCTCGTCAGCTTGTTACGGGTGTCTTCGTGTACGTATATATCCTGTGAGCCGCGCGTAGATACCTCATCCAGATATCCGTATTCAGTCACGTGACCGGCACAGCCCAAAAGGGTTGTTATGGCCAGAAAAGGAAGGAACACTGTCCATCTTAAGATCAACATAGGTCTGTATCCCCACTACAAGATGATGACGGGAACAACCGGTATCCTGCGATGCGTTGCATTTCAGCGGCGGAGTTCCATAAAAAATCCTTTCACAATAAGGACTACGCCGAGTAAGTACAGGCTTACTTCAAGTGCTAATGCTATCATGGTAATACCGCCAGAGAGGATAAGTAAAGATACGGAAAGCCATAACATCACCGCACATAAAAGACACAAGACAGGCATCATGCCCGGGTCGTTCATTTTTGGTTACCTATTTTCATGTAAACGCAAACTAGTCCTTTCGTTCGACCTTCGATGTAGTACCGTTAGGAAAGATAATCCAGGATTCACCGGTCTGCCTGTTAGTTAAAACAGCCCTGCCAAAGAGCCCCGAAGTACCTGGGTCCATCGGAACAACCGTGTAAAGACCCTCCGGAGCGTAAGGTTTTCCCAAATCATAAAGCCCCTTGAAGCCGTAACGCCCTCCAGAAATAGATAAAAGGAATTGTATCACCACTATCGCCAGTATTACTACCAGCAAACAGCTGGTAAGGCCGGGCGTCCAAGAGCCTTTTCTGTTCTCTTCCATAGACTCTTCCCCTAGTCTAATAGACCCGATAACCCTCCACACTAAACAGGACGTCATTCTACCCCGGAACCGGAAAACAAAAAAGAAATTATTAAGGGCTAATATCTTCTTCGCCAACACCCTCCCACCAAGAGAGGGCGACGAGAGAAAAGCCCTTCGAGTCCACCCTGGACAGACCCTGGAGTTTACCAAACCGTTACCGGATTTTTGAAGAATTACAAGAGGCGGTCTTTCCTTCAGCATGACGTATTTGTGCAACTTCGCCTTGCCTAAAAGGGTGCCGGGGCAGGAAAGATACTTGTTTGTAATAATTAAAGTCTATATAATATGCCCCGTCCCTGGATAAACAAAAGCTTAACGGGGTACCTGCTATATGCGTACAGTTGGCTCTAAGTATAATCCAGTCCAGCAGCAATTAATTACAAATAAAATCCTGTCCATCAGCGAACAGCTATATGACAGGGTAAAGACGGAACGTCCCGACGAGGACGAGCATTTTTACCTGGCCACCGCATGGTTAAGGAGATTCTTCGCCGACAAACGTCCATACCTGCACGGCGACAAGCTTTCAGACGAAGAACTGGGCAACATGTCATGGACAGAGACCATGCAATTCGCCATCCTTGACCCACCTGATTCTATCAGGGCATTAAGCCTTTACATGGTACATAAAGAATGTCCAAGGGAATACCTAAAATACGTAAAAGAATTCAATAAACTGACGGAAACCGTTGTCGAGGCAAATAAAAACGGGACGTTTATGGACGTCTACAAGCAAAAGAACCCAAGAATCGTCATGAAGTCCGGGCGGCAATAGATTGTAGCCTCCCTTCGGATTGTCGCATCTCGTCCCCCACCACTTCTTCTGCACTGCCAAATCCACAGGTCAAGGCGTCTGAAAGACTACCTTTATCTAATGGCAACTCCCCTGAGGTAGATTTCCTTTCTTTCTCCGCTTCCTTGCGACAAGAATCTCTTAAGCCATTCACCCACTAAACACTTGTCTATAATAAAAAATGAATATATAATATTTTTGCGCACCTTCAACGAAAAGAGCCCTCTGAAAAAATAGCAAAATTGAAGGTGTAAATGTAGCCGCACCCTTTATGGGTGCGCATAACGCAGGCTAAAGCCTGCGGCTACCCATTGAATTGATGATTAAACTACTTTTTCAGAGCTCTCGAAAAGTGTCTCTATGGCAGGAACCGTATTATTTCGTTATAGAACTCATCTTATAGGGGCCAAAACACTTGTACACGTCGTTAGAAGACACAAGTAAAAGAATACAGGCAATTAAGGACGAGATAGGGAAGGTAATAGTGGGCCAGGAAGGGCTTATTGAAGGCATATTGGTGGCCCTTCTCTCTGAGGGCCACATCCTGTTGGAGGGTTACCCTGGTCTTGGCAAAACCGTGACTGTTAAGACCCTGGCGCGGGCGATAGACGCCAAGTTTCACCGTGTACAGTTCACCCCGGATCTCATCCCGGCGGACATCATCGGCTTTGAGATGATAGAACCCGCCACAATGAGGACCTCGATCCACAAGGGCCCGATATTCACCAATCTGCTGCTGGCAGACGAAATCAACCGCGCTCCGGCCAAGGTCCAGAGCGCACTCCTCGAGGCCATGCAGGAACGGCAAATAACCATAGGCCGTTCCTCGTATCCCCTGGAAAAACTCTTCTTCGTACTGGCCACCCAAAACCCCATCGAGGTAACGGGTACATACCTCCTCCCCGAGGCAGAGGTGGACAGGTTCATGCTGAAATTAAGGGTAAGATACCCCTCCTATTCGGAGGAGAGAAAGATTACGGAGAGACAGGTAATGGACGAAGAGCCCGAAGTAAAGGCGGTGTTCAGTCCAAAGGAGATACTCGACCTCAGGCATTACATAGCCAAGCGCACGCCGCTCAGAGACGATTCCCCAATCGTAAAATACTCCACTAGAATCGTAAGGGCAACAAGACCCGAGGAGGGTACAGACGGTTTCATAAAGGGCTTGGCGCTTTACGGCGCCTCCCCCAGGGCCTCTATTTCATTGGCCAAGGCAGCCAGGGCCTACTCCTTCATCAAAGGTGACGACACGGTACTCCCCGAACACGTGCAGGCCATGGCCTACCCGGTTCTAAGGCACAGGATAATACTTACCCATGAGGCGGAGTCCAGGGGTGTAGACCCTGATGAAGTCATAAGAGACGTGCTTGAAAGTGTACCGAGGTTTGAATAAATGGTCTGAATGAAGATGGATCAAAGGCCGATAAAGAAAAAAATACAACTATACTTCCGGA
This sequence comes from Planctomycetes bacterium RIFCSPLOWO2_12_FULL_50_35, assembly GCA_001828605.1. GTDB lineage: Bacteria > Planctomycetota > Brocadiia > Brocadiales > Bathyanammoxibiaceae > 2-02-FULL-50-16-A. The sequence goes on from MHZB01000001.1 coordinate 12,244, forward strand.
GACTCGCATCGAGCATATTTGAGGGCCCCTTCCCCAGCTCGGTTAGTGGTCCGGGCGGAATGGAGTTGGATCAGATACGGGAGTATCAGCCGGGCGACAGCCTCCGCTCCATTGATTGGAAGACGACGGCAAGGGCCAGAAAGCTACATATCAGGGTACGTCTCCCTGAACGAAGGACTTCGGTGCTGTTCCTCGTCGATAGGAGTGGTTCCAAGAAATTCGGCGCCTCTAAGGCCCTAAAGGAAGATGTCCTGTTATCTATCCTCTCCATACTGGCCGAGGCCATGGGGGAAAGCGGCAACCCTATCGGACTTCTTACCTTTACAGACCGAGTAGAGAGATACTTTCCCCCCTGCATGAACCAGAAACAGCTTCTTAGGCTCATTGATGCCCTTAAGAGAGACACGCCCAACAGTGCCCTCACGGACCTGGACACGGCCTTCTTCTACGTCAACGGCCTCAACCTGCATCCCAGTGTAATCTTTATACTATCCGACTTTATCGCTGAAGAGAATTATCACGCCTCCCTGGCTACCCTTGCAAAGAGACACGAGGTCATTCCAATAGTGATTAAGGACGTGCGTGAGGATGAGCTCCCCAGGGCAAAGGCATTTCTGACCGTGCGCGATATGGAAAGCCAGGAGATAGACTTTCTTGACCTCTCGCAACCCCTCGCAGAGGAGCGGCACCTCAAACACTTTATACGCCTCGGCCTGGACTACGTAACAGTAAATACAGGTGAAGACGAAAATATATGGAGAGACCGGCTCGCAAATTTCTTCCTGAAAAGGGCACGTACACGAAGGGCGGTAAGGAGATGAAAAAGCTCTTTTTCATCATCATTATACTGTGTTCGTATTCGACGTGCGTATGCGCACAGTACGACTACAAGACCCCTTCCGAACCTCCCGGACCTCCTGCACCTGGCGGCATAGTCCTGGAATCAACGCAAAAGCCCATAGAGATATGGACATTCCCAAGCACACACAGACTGGTCACGGGCAAGGCGCTGATACTGACCGTGCAGGTAATCTGGAGGTTGGGGGTAACCGTACATCTGGACGACCTGACAAGCGTGAACCTCTCACCGTTTAACGTAAATAAGGTAACCGTCGGAGATAGACAGATATTTGACAACGAACGAGATTTCAGGATTGTACAATATATCCTATCCCTTCCGGAAGGCACAAAAGAGGGTAATTACACAATACCGTCCTTCGGCATCTCGTTCGTGGACGAGGTGGAGCAAAAAGAGGGTACGGCAACCTCGGCTCCAGTGACGATAAAGAAGGTCCCGCTTGTAATAACCGGTAACGTAGATAAAGACGTCATTGATATCGGGGACGTAATGCACTACAGTCTCACAATCCTCTACGAAAAGAACACGGAGATACTGTTAAAAAACCTAAAGGAAATCAAATTTGAGCCGTTTGCCCTCTTGCACTCATCCTTCCAACATGAAGAGACGCCGCAGATAAAAAAGCTGACGGTGGACTACTACCTGTCCATCTACGAGATGGGCGGTGAGAAAAGACAATATGAGATACCACCCTTATCCGTATTTTACTTCAAGCCAAACGAAGGCAGTCGCGGTAAGGAAAAAGTCATAGAAACGGAGGAGGTGCAAACAAAGCCCATCCCAATCATAATCAACAAACTCCTCAAGACGGTAGACGTCCCCCTCGAGGGGCAAAAGGGGCCGATGGCCTACAAGAGGAGCGAGCTTTACTTCCAGGGCTACTTCGTAATATTCCTCGGCGTCTCCCTCTTTCTCTTAATGCTGGCCCCGACGGGACTTCGCCGAATCAGGGACAACCTCTTCCCCTCCCATGAGCAGCCTCCCACGACGCCTGAACTGGCGGCTGAAGAACTAAGGGTACTCCTTTCCTCCTTCCGCTTCGGCGGGGAAGGGGCCCAGGACAGAAGACACCTGGAGGGAATAGACACGGCGCTTAGGGCCTATCTTGGGGCAGTATCCGGCCTGTCCAGAGAAAAGGCATTGGCCATAACCACATCTGAGATACTCACCAAGATGCCCCCTGAAATCGCCTTATCCTCAAAGGAAATACTCGGGAGGCTGGACATACTGCTCTTTGGCAAGGTCATGGAAAGGAATAAAGTAGAGGAACTGATAAACAGGATTAAAGACCTTATCAAACCTGCGGGTGTAAATAAATGAGCCTGGAAGACCCCCTATATCTGATGTTAATACCGCTTATGTATCTGCTCCTCAGACTGTTCAGATGGCGTGGATACGTAGGCTATCCAAGTCTGAGGAGACTACCAAAGGTCTCCCCGCTAAAGACGGTAATAATAAGCCTCCCGAGAGCCTTGTGGTTCCTGGCCGTTGCATTCACGATTATCGGCATCTGCCACCCCCTGTCAGACCTGCAGGAGATAGAGGTAAACACACAAGGCAGGGAGATGATACTGGCGATTGACACGTCCTTCAGCATGACTGGCCGCGCCATGGAAGAGATAAAGTCCGTAGTTACGGATTTCATCGGGAATAGACCAAATGACCTCATAGGCGTAGTAATATTCGGTACAGATGCGGCCCTGGTGGTCTTACCTACCCAGGATTATACCCTGCTGGAGAACTCGATAACGAGAATCCAAGCCTCTCAGGTAGGTTTTCAGACTGCCATAGGCGAGGGGCTTTTCACTGCCATTACAGCGCTCATAGAAAACGATATGGGTAGTGACTTTGAGATTAAGAAGCTGCGGGAGGGAATTAATAAAGACCATCTTGACAACTATGCCATGAAGGTGGTGCAGAAGGTAACCGCAAAGGAAAACAGGATAATCATACTTTTCACGGACGGCATATACAACGTGGGCATAAACCCCGTAAGACCTTTCAGACTGGCCGCAAGACTCGGTATAAAGGTCTATGCCGTTGCAGTAGAACCCTCGGGAGAGACCGGTGTAGAGCCGGAGCAGGCCACCGAGAGGATAGCAGACCTGCAAAAAGGGGTGGCGTCAACAGGGGGTATATACTTCAAGACCAGCGGGGAGACCATAACCGGGCCACACTTCAGGAAAGAGGACTACGAGCAGGTAGCCAGATTTTACAAGGAAATAGATTCCATAGAAAGCAATAAGGTGTTGCTGGAGAAGATTACGAGCAAAAAGGACCTCTATTTTTACCCGGCGCTTTTAGGACTGGTCTGCGTTATAGGAATGGTCACCATAGAAAATATCTGGATAAAGATACCCTGAGGCAACAAAAAATGAACAGGACAAATCTTATAAAAGGGCTTGTCATTCTTTTATCCATCTGTCTTATAACCTACGGGATGGGTATCCGCAACCGCTGCCTGCTGACGGCGAAGGCCATGGAAGATATCTCCATGGGCAAGTACCACGGCGCCCTGGAAAGCTTGGGAAAGGCGAGAAACTCTATACTAAACAGAGTTCTCAATTATCTGGGCAGAGATGACCTTATACTCGAATACAACACCGGTGTAGTCCTCACGCTGTTGGAGGAGAAACGAGAGGCCGCCGCAAGGTTTGAGAAAGCCTCTACGGCAAGCGACCCTGACCTAAGGGCAAGGGCCCTATATAATGCGGCCAACCTGCTCGCCGATAACCTGGATTTCGCCAACGCCGCCCAGGGGTACGTAAAGGCACTTCAAATAAACCACAACGACTTCCAGGCAAAGAAAAATCTGGAGAGGATGCGTCTGGGCGAGCTGCAATTCTCCACCATGTTCAGCCCGGAAAAAGAGGAAAAGGAAGAAAGGGTTCAGGCCCTAAAGTTGATCCCCTGGGGCAACAGGTACAAATACAGCGGCAGCCCAAGGGTAAGGTGGTAAATGCTGGTCTTTAACAACGACGAATACCTCTGGCCCGTAGCCATATCCTGTTTCACCGTCTTCCTGCTTTACCTGTACTCCTATTGGAGAAAGAAGAGGTGGCTTAAAGATTTTGGCAGTATAGAGCTTATTGCGAGAGAAAGCCGTCTTCCCTGGGCATTCAGAGACATCCTAAAGGGTGTCTTTATCAGCCTTGCAGCCGCCGGACTCGCGCTGGTGCTGTTAGGCCCCAAGTGGCTCACCATAGAGGAACAATACGAGCATGAGGGCATGGAAATCGTCTTCGCCCTAGACGTATCCTTAAGCATGCTGGCGGACGACATCAAGCCAAACAGGCTTCAGCGGGCGAAGATGGAGATAGAAAACCTGGTGGGTGAGCTTCACAATGACAGCCTGGGCCTGGTTGTCTTTGCAGGAAAGGCATTCTCCTTACTCCCCTATCTGACCAAAGACTACGATCAAATTTTCCTCAGGATGCTGAACCTCGTAAAAGAGAATTATACACGTTTTGTCCCTTACGGCACAAATATCGGCAATGCCCTCCTAATCTCTATGGACAGCTTCAGCGATAAACCTAACGAAAAGGTGCTTATATTACTGACAGACGGTGAGGAACAGCTGGCCGTAAAGAGCCAGGCCGCTGAAGCCGCCAAACTGCTGCTCGAGAAGAAAAACATATATCTATACATGATAGGAATAGGAAATCCCAATACGCCGACCCGCATCCCGAAGAAAGACATGTACGGTACCATCGTCGGTTACGAGAAAGACCAGGACGATAAGATAATTGAGACACTGCCAAATCCGTCTTTTCTAAAGGAGATGGCAGAAATTACGGGAGGCAGCTACACACATGACGCAACGGGAGAGGAATTGAGAAAGATCTTCAGGTCCGCCGTAGAAAGTCACAGAAAAATCGTAGGGATAAGGACGAAAAACGTATTTATTGACACCTCCAGACACTTCCTTGCGGCAGCGGCCTTGTTCCTGGTTCTCGGCCTTTGTATCTAAACGACATACTACACATTATCAATAACGTTTGACAGTGCAGACTAAAGGTGTTAAACTTTTTTCGACATCCCTTGCGAGGTATAGTTAATGCATGCACTCATAAAGACGCTTACCTGTTCTCTATTATTGTCCACCTTCTTAATCTCCCAGGCAGAATCCATCGAGCTAACCCTAAGTGACAAGGATATAGAAAGTGCCATAGCGTACGGCACGGGAGGAAGAGACCTCACACACCCGGAGCTGCTCAAGGCATGGAGGGTAGACCTGGGCTATGGAGTGGGTGCGGCCACAATCATAACCCCCTTTGGAAGCTTAGTCGTACTGGCAAAAGAGAAGGCCAACCGATTCCTTGAGCCTACCGAACGTGAAATAAAAGAGACTTTAGACAAAGACAGAGGCAAGCTGGCCTTCGGATGTTCTCTCTACGGAAAGGATGCGTGGTTTGCAGACAAGTATAAAGCAGTCCTCCTGTATAAAGACAAAAAGATAGCGCCGAGCAAGGTGGAAGTCCCTCCCAGCGCGAACTACACCCGCTCTTACCCGAATTCTCCGCGCTATTGGGCCTTGTGCTTCTTCAAATTCGACATAGCCGACATAGACCCCAACACAAAGGTTACCTTGATTCTCAACGACGGCAAGGAGTTAAAATTCCCTTTTGATCTCGAAAAATTGAAATGATGCAGATAGAGAAACTGAAAAAAGACCTTGAGGGATGGGCCGCACGGTTCTTACTAAAACAGGTCTGCCGCTTCGGCTATTTATTTGAAGGCAGCAGTGTCGGCAGCGAGGTGGAGTCCTTAACCTTCCTCAAGAAGGAAGGTTACAAGTATTTCTATCAGACCTATAATAACGAAAATAAGGTCGTCTGGACCAGCCTCTTCGTCCCCTCGGAGTTACTCTTTGGCATGGGGCTACTCCCGTTCAGCCTTGAGGTCGGCGCCGCTCTCTTTGCGTGCGCAGGCTATAGCCCTAAGGGTTTAATGGAGGCGGATTCCGAAGGGATACCCATTGACGTATGCTCATTCCACAAGTCAGCCCTTGGGTTTGCCTATAAGAGCTATTTCCCCAGGCCGATCATCCATGCGGCGACAAGCAGCCTGTGCGACTCTAACCTGAAAATGATAAGAATTTGTGAGTCTATTACCAAGAAAGATACGGTGGCGCTGGATGTACCCTATGAACTAAGCGGCGAGTCGGTACGATACCTGGCAGGACAGCTCAGAAATCTCGTCAAAAGACTGGAAGAGGTGTCTGGCTGCAGAATGGACCCCGACAGACTCAGAGAGACCATGGAAAGGGCAAATATAACACGTCAGCGTATGCTGGAGGTAAACAATATAAGGGTCAGCCAGTTTTCACCGCTGATGGGGGTGAGGGCACTGGGCTTTATGCTGCCAACCTATCTGCTTTCTGGCTCTAAGATATCGGAAGAGTTCTATACAAGACTTGCTCAGGAACTCAAGGAAAAGGTAAAGGCCAAAGAGGAAAGCGGCCTGAAACCCGATAGAAAGATAAGACTGCTCTGGTTGGAACTCAAACCCTATTTCAAGAACGAGATACCGGGAAATATCGAGGTGAACAGCGACGTCAAGATCGCCTTTGAAGAGACAAACTATGTATACTGGGATGAGCTGGACCCCGACAGCCCCTACGAGAGTCTCGCCAGAAAGCTCATCTCCAATCACAACAACGGCCCGCTGGAACGAAGGATAAAGGTCATCAAAAAGCTGGTAAGGAAATATGATATAGACGGCGCAGTGGTATTCTCCCAGTGGGGGTGCAGACGCAATAACGCCGCCGTGCCCATCGTAAAGAAAGAACTCCTGCGCGAGGGTGTTCCGCTGTTGAACATAGACGGAGACTGCGTAGACAACCAAAACGTAATGGCAGGTCAGATAAGCACTAGATTTGAAGGATTTCTGGAAATGCTGAGGGCGGGAAGACATGAGCAGAAGGAAGTCATCCAGGCCTAGAACCAAGGCCCCGACCTATAAGGGGAAAAACGTCCCAACCAGGACCAAAAAGTCCTGCAG
>MHZB01000002.1 GCA_001828605.1 Planctomycetes bacterium RIFCSPLOWO2_12_FULL_50_35
GGCTTCCATAACGTTTTTGTGTAATGCACCTAAGACCCGCTGACACTGGAGCTTGCTTTTCAGGTATGAGATGTATATAATTTATAAATTCTGTAAACTTGGAGTTTCTTTTAACCTGTGGTTTACCGGCAGGATAGGAATTTCTCATGCGACAGGTGTACCTTGACAACTCTTCTGCGACGTCTCTTCACCCAAAGGTGGCGGAGCTTATGGCCTCTCTGTTAAAGGAGGGCCTTGCGAACCCTTCGAGCCTCCATGGACCCGGCAGAAGGGCGAAGGAGGTGCTCGAGGAGGCAAGGGGTCGCGTGGCAGGGCTTATAGGCGCAAAACCTGAGGAAATTGTCTTTACATCCAGCGGCACCGAGGCCAATAACCTGGCTATAAAGGGTATGGCCATGGCATACAAGGATAAAGGCAGACATATAATCACTTCTGATATAGAACATTTTTCTGTCCTGAACCCTCTCACGCGGCTTGAGAAGATGGGCTTCAGCGTGACCAAGGTCCCCGTAGACAGTAATGGTGTCGTAGACCCAGCCGCCGTGGAAAGGGCCGTTACCCCGGAGACTATATTTGCGTCCATTATGCTGGCAAATGGTGAGGTAGGCACGATAGAACCCATTAAAGATATTGCTGGTGTATTAAAAAAGAAGAAGGTAATCCTTCACGCCGATGCCATAGCGGCGGCCGGTAACATACCTGTGGACGTAAACGAACTTGGTGTGGGTGCCATGAGCCTTTCAGCGAATCAGTTCCACGGTCCGTCTGGGGCAGGTGCGCTCTTTGTCAGGAATGGCGTAAGGGTAAGGCCACAGATAGACGGCGGTGTGCAGGAGGGCGGCAGGAGGGCCGGCACTGAAGACCTGTTGGCAATAGCGGGGATGGGTAAGGCGGCCGAGCTCGCAGCCAAAGAGATGCCTGAAAGGTCTAACAAGCTCCGCTCGCTGAGAGATGCCCTGAGAGACAGACTCACAAAGGATGTGGACTTCATCCATCTGACAGGCCATCCGACTCAAAGGCTTCCGGGCAGCCTCAGCCTGTGCGTTGAGTTTGTGGAGGGGGAGTCAGTGCTCCTGTTTCTCGACATGCAGGGAGTAGCCGTTACAAGCGGTTCTGCCTGTACCTCCAAGGCGCTGAAGGCATCTCACGTATTACTGGCTATGGGTGTTGACGCTGCGGTTGCTCAGGGGTCGCTGCACTTCAGCCTCGGTATGAATACTACAAAAGAAGACGTAGACTACGTGGCAAAGGTAATGCCCCCCATTGTGGACAGGCTCAGGCAGATGTCCCCGCTTTACGAAAAGGTGAGTAAGGAGGTAAAGGCATGAGTGGCCCCTACAGCGATAAGGTGATGGCACACTTCGCTAACCCGCATAACGTGGGGGAATTGAATGACGCCGATGGTATTGGTGAGGTAGGTAATCCGGCCTGCGGAGACATTATGAAGATGTACATAAAGGTCAAGGATAACGTCATAGTGGACACCAGATTCAAGACCTTCGGCTGCGGAGCGGCCATAGCAACCTCCAGTATGGCCACGGACCTGATAAAAGGTAAGACAGTTGATGACGCACTTAAGGTGACAAATAAGGCAGTGGCCGAGGCCCTGGGCGGACTGCCGAAGCAGAAGATGCACTGCTCGGTGCTGGCCGAGGAGGCTATCCAGGCTGCAATAGACGATTACCTTAAAAAGACCACCGGCAAGGGCCTTAATCTGAAAGAGAGCTCCCACGAACACGCGCACGAGGAAGAAGAGGGGCATGAATGCTGACGTAACCCTTGACTGTTATGGACTTCTATGTCCTATGCCAATTTTTAAGACTGCGGAGAAGATAAAGGAACTTAAGCCGGGAGCGATTCTTGAGGTTATTGCCACAGATGAGGGTATAAAGGCCGATATAAAGGCCTGGTGCCAGACCACAGGTAATGAGTTCCTTGGGATAGAAGAGGCCGAGGGCGAATACAGGGCCTATATAAAGAAGTCAGGTTAGATTTACAGGAGAGTTCCCAGGGAATGTCCAGACCTCCCATATCCGTTTGCATAATAACCCATAATGAGGAATCCAATATCCGCCGTTGCCTTGAGAGTGTGAAGTGGGCAGAGGAGATAGTGGTAGTGGACTCTGGGAGTACAGACAAGACGGTAGAGATATGCAGGGAATACACTGACAAGGTGTATCACAGGTCTTTTCCCGGCCATATCCAACAGAAGAACAATACCCTGGACCTTGCCAGCCATGAATGGGTACTCTGTGTTGATGCCGATGAGCGTATATCTCCCGAACTTGCCAGGGAGATAGAGGCGGAATTCTCGGCGAATAGCAGCGTTTATACGGGTTATTTCCTGCCGAGACGCACTTACTTCCTTGGCAGGTGGATAAATCACTGCGGTTGGTATCCTGATTACAAGCTTCGGCTTTTTAAAAAAGACCTTGGCAGGTGGGGGGGCATAAATCCCCACGACCGAGTTACGCTTAAAGGGGGAGCCACCAAGAACCTAACGGGAGACCTGCAGCACTTCAGCTACGACGACATCTTCGGTCAGGTAAATACCGTCAATAAATTTACCACCATATTTGCAGAACAAATGGAGGAGCAGGGGACTGGTTTTGGCCTCTGTTCCATGATTTTTAGACCCATGGGGCGGTTCTTCTCAATGTATTTTGTGAAAATGGGCTTCCTGGACGGCGTCCCGGGTCTTGTTATCTCTGTTATGGGAGCAATGTATTCGTTCCTAAAGTATGCCAAGTGTTGGGAGATGCAAAATACAAGGAATAAAAATGAAGGCAGGAAGTAGGGGCGTGATGTTTCTCTTTGCTTAGATTTAGATATGGTTAACGTGGTGTTGGATTTGCTGGAAGTAAGTCAATATCGTTTGTGCTGCTGAGGTGCTGGGTATGGATTCACAATTCTACACGTTTGAGCATAATGGCATTAAGTGGACGGCGCTTAGCAAGTACAGCCACTTGATGGAGAATCGCGTTCTGAGGCGCATAGAAGAGTTGCCGTCCCTTGAGAAGTGTAAGCTGATAAAACACAACGTCTATCGTAATGTATACAAGTATAAACCAAACCATCCCTCTGCGGCCGGTGTATATATAAAAAGATACCGGCTCAGGGACTGGAGGGACAAGTTTTTGGCAAAGTTTCGCCAATCCCAGGCCCACAGGGAATGGAAAATGATGCTTCTGATGAGGCGGAGGGGGTTTCCGGTACCTGAACCCATTGCCTTGGGGGAGAGGTGGAACAAAAGAATGGTTGAAAATTATCTTGTCACCCTTGAAATCCCGTTTGCCGTACCTCTCAGGGAGGCTGAGGGTGTGGAAAGTGAGAAGCTTCTGGCTGCCCTTGCCTCATTAGCCAACAAACTGCGGAAAGAAAATATATTCTATAAGGACTTTCAGCTTGGGAATATCCTCCTTAAAAAGAGGGGCAGCGAGCCGCATGTCTTTTTGGTAGACCTGCATTCTGCAAGGGTGTTTACGGCACTGAGCAAGGGCCAGGTTTCCTTCATGCTGGCAAAGCTTATAGACTCCTTTGCTCCTAGCCTCACCCCACAAGACCAGGACACATTTCTGAGGCTTTATTCCGAGTACGACCCATTCTTTAATATGAACGTGGAACACAATAAGGAGGCGGTGAGGTCTCTGGCGGCTCGTATAAGGCAGACGCACTTAAAGAGCAGGACAAAGAGGTGCCTTGTCAAGAGCACGGGCTTTTCCGTTGGAAGCCACGAGGGCTGGAGACTTTTCCACACGAGGGAATTCCCCAGGGAGGCAGTGCTCAGCGCATTTGAGACGTATAGAAAGTTCCATGAGGATGGCGAGGGTGCCCTGAAGAGTACGGAAAAGACAAACCTTTCGATTATAGATACCCCCCAGGGAAAAGTCTGTGTAAAACACTATAGAAGCATAGGGATGTTTGACCGCATAAAGGGCGGGCTGGGTATGTCCAGGGCAAGGAGGGCATGGGTTATAGGGAACGGTCTAGTGGTGCGGAAAATACTTACGTCCGCTCCCCTTGCCCTTGTGGAAGGAACGGATGAGGCATTTTTGTTCAGTACCGCTCTGGAGGGTCTTCCCCGCATGGACCATTACATACTGGAATACTTCAAGGAACCGGTCAGTGGACCTGGACGGAAGACGAAAGAGAACTTTATAAGAAGCTTTGCCCAGGCCATGAGGTCTCTTCACGATAGAAAAGTCTATCACGGTGACCTGAAGGCGTGCAACATACTTGTAAAAGAGCTCCCGGATGGTGACTGGGAGTTTTATTTTATAGATTACGACAAGGTAGTCTTTGACCATGAAATTTCTTTCAGACGAAGGATAAAAAACCTTGCCCAACTGCACACGTCCATACCGTGGTGCATAACATGGACGGACAGGATGCGCTTTTTCAAGGCTTATGCCAGGAACGCAGATGATATACGTTCCAGAACCGAATTCCTGAGCGAGGTCATGAAGGAAAGCAGTAAACGAATCCCGGTGTTTATGGAACCGATAGAATAAGATACCGATGTTCATACTGCATCTCTTCAGTAACTGGAAGTGGACCGGCCCTGCCGAGCACGCCCTTAACCTCTGTTGTATGCTGAAGTTGAGGGGACATAGGGTGGTCTTTGCCTGCGGTACGCCCCCTGAGGGGGACGTTGACAATATTAGGAAGAGGGCAGCGGGCCTCGGTGTGGAGACATTAGACCTGAGGCTGAGGAAACATCTGAACTTCGTGGATAATTGGAGGGACGTCTGGGCCATTTCAAGGTATATAATGGGCGAGAGGCCCGACATTATCCACGTTCACATGACCAACGATAACCTGCTTGCGGGGCTTTCGGCCTTGGTCACGCGGTCTTCCGTGCCGATAGTTCGTACCAGCTACGAGGGCAACGGTCTTAAAAGGACGATACGTAACCGCACGCTGGTCTCACGCCTCACCTCCGGACTGGTTGTGGTATCAAAGAGGGCTGGAGAGGCGGATGTGGAGAACTTCCATCTGTCCAGGGACAGGGTGTGGAAGGTAGATGTGGGGGTGGACACGAACCGTTTCAGCCCGCGCAAGTCAGAGCCGCAGCTCAGAAAGACGTTGGGGATCGGGCCGGAAGAGGTGGTAGTTGGTGTGGTTGCCAGGATTCAGTGGCACAGACGTTTTGACGTGTTCCTGGAGGCGTTTCACCGGGCATCCGGCAAGATGCCGAACCTCAGGGCGATGTTGGTTGGAAGGGGGACTAACATGGTCCCTGTGGCGGTGGAGCCTGCCAAGAGGATGGGTCTGAACGGCAAGGTGGTTTTCCCCGGATACAAGTACGATGACGAGTACGTAGATGCGCTGGCCTCTATGGACATCAAGGTCTTTCTTGTCCCAGGTACGGACGGCTCATGCAGGGCGGTGAGGGAGGCGATGGCCATGGGCCTTCCCGTTATAGCTGCCCGGCGGGGAATGCTGCCCGAGATAGTTCAACATGGGGAAAATGGATTTATAGTTGACGATACCCCCGAAAACCTCTCAGAGGCCATTGTTAAGCTGGCATCGGATGAAGCCCTGAGGAGGCGTATGGGGGTTGCCTCGAGACAAATAGCGGTAGAGAGGTTCTCTCTGGACAAAGAGGTCAAGGAGATAGAGGCTGTATACAAGTCCTTATTGGTTAAAGCGTAGCGCCAAATCCTGAGGTGTGAAAAAAGAGCTATCCGTTGTTATCATTAATTGGAATACCAGGGGCCTGTTGAAGGACTGTCTTGAGTCCCTGTACAAGACGGTCAATGACCTCTCATTTGACGTCTACGTGGTGGATAACGGGTCCACTGACGGCAGCGTAGAGATGGTTGAGAAGGAATTTCCGGGTGTGAGGCTTACAAGAAACAAGGAAAATCGCGGTTTTACTATGGCTAATAATCAGGCCTTGAGGGGTGTACATACACCCTATGTATTTCTCCTTAATACTGATACCGTGCTCCTGGATAAAACGGTAGAGGGGGCGGTGTCATTCCTCAATGCGCATCCTGACGTGGCCATAGTGGCGCCGCAGTTCCTTAATCGAGACGGTTCAAAACAAAACACCTTCGACAATTTCCCTTCGTTGCCGACGGAACTCTTGAATAAGAGTCTGCTGAGATTGTGTTTCCCCGGCCGCTACCCCAGTAAGCGGGTGGATTATAAGGAACCATTGGAGGTGGAGTCGGTGTTGTTCGCCGGGGCTGTGCTCAGGCAGGACGCCTTCAGGCAAATAGGCTTTTTTGATGAGGACTATTTTGCGTATCTGGAAGACAGCGACACGTGCTTCCGCCTGAAAAAGGCCGGGTGGAAATGTTTTTACCTTCCGCATCTCAGGATGTATCACTTCGGAGGAGGTACGAAGGACAAGTCTGCAACTGATAGGGCAAATTCCGTCATCGAGTATTACAGGTCTCTTTACAAGTTTTTCAGGAAGAACAGGAGCACGGTAGAATACGTTATCGTCAAGCTCATCAAACCACTAAGGCTTGCTGTAAGCCTTGCTTTGTCTGTTACGGGTCTTGTCTTAACATTGTTTCTTCACAAAGGCTTACGCTCAAGGGTGTATGCGTACCGGAAGGTGCTTGAATGGCACCTCAGGGGCTGCCCCTCCCATATGGGGGTAAAGGGCAGACGGGCCGAACATATTTCTTGACAGGGAACATGCTTACAATAGATAAGCTGGAGAATCCATAAGATGATTGAAGGTGTGGTTACGAGAAAGTTAAAAGTCGTCCCCGATGAAAGGGGCTTCTTGATGGAGATGCTGCGTTCAGATTACCCTGAGTTTCAGAAGTTTGGCCAGGTCTATCTTACCGTGGGGTATCCGGAGATAGTCAAGGGCTGGCACTATCACAAGAAACAGACGGACAATTTCTTCGTCGTGAAGGGCATGGCAAAGGTAGTTCTCTATGACATGCGGGAAAATTCCAGGACAAAGGGCGAGATAAATGAGTTCTTTATAGGTGAGCAAAACCCCACTATGGTGCTTATACCCCCGATGGTGGTCCACGGCTTTAAGGCGGTGGGGCCAGGACCAGCTTATCTTATAAATGTCCCTACCGAGTTGTATAACTACGAGAAACCGGATGAGTACAGGATGGACCCGTATGATAATGACATCCCCTATGACTGGAGGCGCAAGGAAGGTTGATAAGGGTTTTTGCCGGAGGCCACACACTCAGGAACTTTATACATGAAAGGAAGGACGGTCACTGCGTCACAGACCTCGAAATGAGAGTGACCTTAAATAACCGATGAGTACACTAAAGGCCCTGATTCTCAGCGGAGGAAAGGGCACCAGACTTAGACCCATCACCTACACCTCAGCTAAACAGCTGATCCCGGTGGCGAACAAACCAATTTTATTCTACGTCTTAGAGAATATTATAGACGCGGGCATAAAAGACATCGGAATAATAATATCTCCGGAAACGGGAGAAGAGATAAAAAGGGCCGTAGGGAGTGCGGGTGCATGGGGTGTAAACATACAATATGTCCTACAGGATGAACCTAGAGGACTTGCACATGCGGTAAAGGTGGCAAGACCCTTTCTTGCCGGCTCTCCCTTTGTGATGTATCTGGGAGACAACCTGGTGGGTGACAAGCTGAACACCTATATAGAAGTCTTTTATAAGGACAAGGCCGATGCCGTAATACTCCTCAAGGCCGTGAAAGACCCAACGGCCTTTGGTGTGGCGGAGGTGGCGGAAGACGGTAGAATCCTCACGCTTGTAGAAAAGCCCAAAGAACCGAGGTCTAATCTGGCCTTGGTTGGGGTGTACATATTCTCTCCATCTATCCATACCGCCATAGACAGATTAAGACCTTCTGCCAGGGGAGAACTGGAGATAACGGACGCCATCCAGGAGCTTCTGAATTCGGGCTGTATCGTCAAGGCCAGGGTCCTGGAAAAGTGGTGGCTTGATACTGGGAAAAAGGACGACATCCTGTCGGCAAATACGGTGGTGCTCGATGAGTATGCAAAACTCGATGTAAAGGGCCGCGTGGATAAACTCAGTCAGGTCAGCGGGAGGGTGGTTATCGGAAAAGGGACTGAGGTCTTGAACAGTAAGATAAGGGGACCCGCTTTGATCGGGGAAAACGTCAAGATACACAATTCTTTCATAGGCCCGTTTTCCAGTATCGGCAACCATTGCAGTATAGTGAACTCGGCTATCGAACATTGTGTAATTCTGGAGAATGTACAGATAGAAGACATAGAGAGGGTGGAAGACAGCCTTATAGGGCGGCATGCAAAGGTACACAAGAACAATAGTGACCACAAGGCCCTGCGGATGACGCTCGGCGACAACAGCGTAATTGAGGTTTGAGTTATTTAAATGTCTCTGCAGAAGTCCGTGAACACCCTACGTCATCCAGAGCGGAGTGAAGAATCTATTAATACTAAAGTGAGATTGCTTCGGGGCTTTGCCCCTCGCAATGACAGACCATTTGTCATCGCGAGCGAAGCATGTAGCGTGGCAGCTTGCTGCCACGATTTTGTTCAGGATGGCCTCAATTACGAAGGACTAATATGGGTGTCCTTTCAACTAATAGGCCGCTAAACACACGAGGTGTAGTATGAACATACTGGTAACCGGGGGGGCGGGCTTTATAGGCAGTAATTTTATCCGCTATTTGCTCGGTAAAGACCCCGACTGTCATGTTACCAATCTGGACAAGCTCACTTATTGCGGCAACCTGGAGAATTTGGCAGATATAGAAAATATGCCGAATTATAGGTTTGTGCGCGGTGACGTCACAGAAGTGAAGCGCGTGGAAGAAGTGATCAGGGACGTGGATTGCGTTATTAATTTTGCCGCAGAGACACACGTAGACCGCTCTATAATGAACGCCTCCGAGTTTATCATGACCGACGCATACGGGACGTATGTCCTGCTTGAAGCGGCCAGAAAATATAAGACAAAGCGGTTTCTCCAGATAAGCACCGACGAGGTATACGGGAGTATTCCCTCAGGTGCGGCAAATGAAGAAGACAGGCTTAATCCCAGCAACCCTTACTCTGCCTCAAAGGCGGGTGCCGACCTGCTGGCCAGGTCGTATTACATTACCTACGACTTTCCCGTTATTGTGCTGCGTCCTTCCAATAACTTCGGCCAGTACCAGTATCCGGAAAAACTTATCCCGCTGTTTATTACAAACGCCTTGATGGATATGTCAATGCCTCTGTACGGCGACGGAAAGAACGTCAGGGACTGGTTGTACGTTGAGGATACGTGCCGGGCAATAGATTTAGTGCTGCGGGACGGAAAGATAGGTGAGGTATACAACATCAGCGGAGGAAGCAAAAAAACGAACATAGAGATAGCCGAGATAATCCTTAAGGAATTGAACAAACCGAAAGAACTCATAAAGTTCGTAAGGGACCGCCCCGGACACGACAGGCGCTATTCTATAGACGGCGCCAAGCTGGAGCGGCTTGGATTCGTTAAGAAGTTTGTGTTCGAAGACGCAATGAAAAAGACCATAGACTGGTATAGACAAAACCGGCAGTGGTGGGAAAAGATTAAATCTGGAGACTTCAAGAACTATTATAAGAAACAGTATGCAAGGTAGAAACCCCATGAAGGTGGCGATAATAGGCGCAAACGGACAGTTGGGCAGCGATCTTGTAAAGGTCTTTCAGGGAGGGGATATCGTACCCCTTACCCATTCGGACATAGAGATTACGAACCCCAGTCAGACAGATTCAGTGCTCAGAAGCATAAGGCCGGATGTGGTCATCAATACTGCCGCCTTCCACAGGGTGGAAGACTGCGAGACGGAGTATGCAAGGGCCTTTGAGGTTAATGGCATTGGCGCAGCAAACCTTGCGCGCGTCTTAGAGAAACTGGGTGCAGTCCTTGTACACATCAGCACTGATTACGTCTTTGACGGAAAGAAACGAAATCCTTATCTGGAAGACGACCCGCCGAACCCTTTAAACACGTATGGCCTTACGAAGCTTGCGGGTGAATACTACATAAGGAACCTTTGCTCAAGACATTATATAATAAGAACTTCCGGACTCTACGGACTTGCCAGGTGCAGGGCAAAGGGCGGAAATTTTATAGACACCATGCTCCAGTTGGTCAAG
>MHZB01000003.1:0-420 GCA_001828605.1 Planctomycetes bacterium RIFCSPLOWO2_12_FULL_50_35
TGAAACCGCGATATAAGGATGGCACTCATAATACCCATCGCAATCAACATGAAAGCGATGTAACCTATAACAAGCCTTCTGAAACCCTCGTGACCCATATACTCTCCATACCTCTATGAAAATAAAAGAATGTAGCGTGCCAGCTTGCTGGCACGCTAATCTCGTTACTCCAACGTGGGAGCAAGCTCCCACGCTACACCCTGCGTAATTAATGTCATTCCAATAAGATTGTAGGGGCACGTTGCAACGTGCCCTACCTACCCTCTCTTCTTTAGCATCTCTATAAATGCCTCAACGCGCGTGCGCATCTGCCCGTCAACCCCGCCCGGACGGTCACACTCAAGGGTCAACACTGGCACGTCCAGACCCTTCCTGAAAATGGTGTCGTAGATATTCCTGAAGCAAAAGCTCTGTACGTAG
>MHZB01000003.1:440-1506 GCA_001828605.1 Planctomycetes bacterium RIFCSPLOWO2_12_FULL_50_35
TACGTAGTGGATTATGCCGTGTATATTGCGCCGCTCGACCTCACAGGCTATGTCCTCAAGCCTCCCGTGGACATCGTACGGGTACGTGTATCGTGCGTACTGCTCTATCAGATTATCCGTCGGGTACGGCATACTGAACTGACGCTGTATCTCGTTGAAGACAACGTGGGCATCAAGCTCATCAATAAGGTTATATATTCCGCCACATATCGGAGGGACACCTATATAGCCCAGTCTCACGGTGTGCCTTATGGGCGCCCTTTCTCTGGCCTCCGCAATGAATGCCTTCGCCTTCTCCTCAAACAGCGCC
Organism: Planctomycetes bacterium RIFCSPLOWO2_12_FULL_50_35; assembly: GCA_001828605.1. Taxonomy (GTDB): domain Bacteria; phylum Planctomycetota; class Brocadiia; order Brocadiales; family Bathyanammoxibiaceae; genus 2-02-FULL-50-16-A. Next base: position 751 of record MHZB01000003.1, read on the forward strand.
ACGTTGCCCATCATGTCACTGGTGGATACAGTCCATATATGGTTCTCTTCACCTGTAACCTTTGCCTCCTCGTATGTAAGGCGGTCTATCTCATGGACAACGGAGCGCACACGGTCAAGCTCCCGCTTTACAGTCTCCGCCCTCTCCATATCTATGTCGAGTGTACCGGCGAGTGTATTAAGTTGCGCCTGTAAGAGTGTCCTATCCCTTCCATAGGGATACTTGAAGGGTATCACCTCCACACCCTCGGTGCCAAATACCTCCATAAGGGCGTGGGTATTACTGCAGTCCCCTTCGATGACGCCTATCACCTTCTTTATATTCAGCTTCTTTACGGCCGAGAAGAGGCCCTTTATCCATGCGCAGTTATTGCGGGGGAGCCCGGCGTTCTCCGCCTTATCTACCAGCCACAAAGGATCGTCGTCGGTTATAAAAATGTTGTTAAGGTCTACCGGCACATACCCTGCCGCAAAGATTATCTCAATGGGCACAGTAGAGGTAATCCCCACTGAATTCTCTGGGGATGGCTCTTTGGGTACGAGCAAGGCCGGAAATGTTGTAGTATCTGGAAAGGCGAACTCCATTTGGCCGTCTCTATAAAAAATAAGAGTGTAGCATTTACAGAATCTTTAGTGGCATCTTAGATTAAGCAACATCATAATTACAACAGAGCGAAAGAGATAAGTCAAGGACATACTGCGTAACCCTCTGGATGGGTATAATGGTAGGGGCAATTCATGAATTGCCCCTACGGCT
>MHZB01000003.1:1532-11543 GCA_001828605.1 Planctomycetes bacterium RIFCSPLOWO2_12_FULL_50_35
GGTATAATGGTAGGGGCAATTCATGAATTGCCCCTACGGCTTCGGCAACGGCCTTTTCCCCGACACTGCCCCCCTTGACCGCATCCAATTGACACGGGTAATCCCGCGGGCTAGAATGCCGTTATCCCGAGCCGTATCATGGAAAAAGAGATACACAAGAATAATAAAATCCCGCCGAACCTAAAGGACTACGCCGAGACCTGCAAAAAATTCCGCTGGGAAGACGTCAAGAAAGAACTTGGGCTTGACACCAAGGGCGGCGTCAACATAGCCACAAACGCCATTGATGCACACGCCGACACCTGGCGCAGGAACAAGGTGGCCCTCTACTGGGAGGGTTCCGGGGAAGAGCGCAAGAAATACACGTTTGGCGAGATGCGGCAGGAGTCAAATCGCGTAGGCAACATGCTGAAATCGCTAGGCGTCAATAAGGGCGACCGGGTGTTTGTCTTCCTGCCCCGCATACCGGAACTCTACATAAGCATAATAGGCATTGCAAAAATCGGCGCGGTGGCAGGGCCGATGTTCAGCGCCTTCGGCCCCGAGGCTATACGCGACAGACTGAAGGACAGCGGCGCCAAGGTGCTCATAACGGATGCGTCCCTCAGAGAAAGGGTCCATCAGGTCTGGGACGAACTCCCCGAACTAAAGACAGTAGTAGTGACGCGCCTGCCGGAGACAGAAAGGCTGTGGAAGGCTGAGATACATTATGAACGAGAGATAGAAAAGGCGTCATACGATTTAGGGGTAGAACAGATATCTCTGGAAGACCCCCTTTACATGTTGTACACGTCCGGTACAACCGGCAAGCCTAAGGGTGTGGTACACGTCCAGAACGATATGATTTCACACTATATCACCACCAAATGGGCGCTTGACCTGCATGAGGAGGACGTGTACTGGTGTTCGGCCGACCCCGGATGGGTAACTGGCACCGTATACGGATTGTGGGGGCCCTGGCTCAACGGCGCCTCTCAGGTGGTATTTGAGGGCAGGTACGACGCCGAACGCTGGTACTCCGTTATGGAACAATACGGCGTAACCGTCTGGTACACGGCGCCAACGGCCCTGAGGATGCTGATGAAGGCGGGGGAAGAACCGGTAAAAAGACACGACCTCAGCGCCCTCAGATACATCTGCAGCGTGGGCGAACCCCTGAACCCGGAGGTAATACGCTGGGGGATGGACGTCTACGGACTCTGCATACACGATACATGGTGGCAGACCGAGACGGGGTCTATTCTTATAACCAATTACCCGTCTATGCCGATACGCCCCGGCTCCATGGGTAAGCCGTTCCCGGGGGTAGAGGCGGCCATTATAGACGCCCAGGGCAAAGAACTGCCTCCGGGGAGTTCGGGCATACTGGCCATAAGGCCCGGCTGGCCCTCCATGATGCGAACCCTCTGGAAAGACGAGAAACGCTACAAGGAGTATTTTCAGATTCCCGGCTGGTACACAACGGGCGACACGGCCCATATGGATAAAGACGGCTACTTCTGGTTTATCGGCAGGGCGGACGACGTCATAATGACTGCGGGCCACCGCGTAGGCCCGTTTGAGGTAGAGAGCGCGCTGGTCGAGCACAAGGCCGTGGCAGAGGCCGGAGTTATAGGAAAACCTGACCCTGAGAGGGGACAGATAATCAAGGCGTTTCTGGTCTTGCGCGAGGGCTTCAGCCCTTCCGATGAATTGAAGGACGACATCAAGGAATTTATCAAGCACCGACTCTCTGCACACGCATACCCAAGGGAGATACAGTTCTGTGAGAGTGTCCCAAAAACCCGGAGCGGAAAGATAATGCGCCGCCTCCTCAAGGCGCGCGAACTCGGCCTCCCGGAAGGCGACCTGTCTACGCTGGAGGAATAAATAACGTAGGTGCGTCAAGACGCACCCTACGATTGCTGCTATTTTTGTAGTATTAATCCCGAAGGAAGGTGGTTAATCATGAACAAACGATTTACACTGTTTATTCTGCTAACGGCCCTTTTAGGATTCTTGGGCTTTGCCCAGCCGCAAAACTCTCCTGACCTGGTGGTAGAGAAATATCTTGAGGCAGTGAGGGCAGGTGACTATGACAAGGCATACACCTACATCTCACGAACTGACGACACCATCATAGAATGGCTGGAATTAATACGATACATCAGGCGGGAGGCGCCCGAATCCATAACATCCCTGATTGATATGGCACACTCCATGTCCAGGCAGCAAATCAGCAAGACCACGATTGATGGCTGCACGGCCATGGTAGAGGTGGACTCCATAGTGCTCGATATGGAAGAGGTTCTGAATACTGCATGCAGTGCAGAGGCGCTAAAGGCCATGTTCGAGTATGGCGTGCCTCCCATGAAAGAGAGGCACGGGATTTGTGAGCTGGCTGTGGAAGACGGGCTGTGGAGGATAACCTGCGTCAGAGGGGTCTCTGCCGGGCAGGCGGCCGAATTGGCCACCGACCTTGCAGAAAAGATACTGGGCAAGGAGGATGCGGCAAAACTGGCACAAAAGATTGAGGATTTTCAAAAGAGCCGGAAAAGAGGGACGTAAGGCAGTAACGTAGGGTTCGCCTCGGCGCACCACATTTTTAAAAATAATTAACGGTGCGTCAAGACGCACTCTACTTTAGCTACATCCTGTCATTCCAAAGAGTTGATTCAACGAAATAAATTTCGTTGTCTACCGGACCCTTCACTCCGCTCAGGGTGACAAAAAGAAACTCAGTCATAAGACATCCTACGAGCTAATCCCTTCTCAAAGGTCTTTTGCTCAGTTCTTCTTCTCTCTTTGCCTCATCAAACATCCCCAGTTGTCTATATGCCTGAGAGAGGTGGTAGTGTATCAGGGGGTTGTCGGGGTCTGCTTCTACTGCCTTCTTGTATTCACCCGCGGCCTTTTCATATTCCTTTTTCTCGAAATGTATCCTGCCGATAAGCATCTGGACTTCTGCTAGCCGAGGATCTATCTCTAAGGCATGGCGGTATTCTCTTGCGGCCTCATCGTATTTACCGGCAGCAAAATACGCACTGCCCAGGGTCTTATGCCAGTCCGCATTCTCTTTATCCATCTCTATGGCCTTCTCCATTTCCTCCAGGGCACTGTCAAAATCCCTTAAGGCAAAATACGCCCGCCCCAGCGCCATGTAGGCCCTCGCCATACCACTGTCATACTTTATGGCCTTCTTGAAGGGTTTAACCGACTCCTTGTATTCACCTACGTGAAAGTACGCCTCGCCCAGGGCCAGATGGAACTCTGCCCGTTTCTTTTCATATTTTACCGCCTTCTCGTACGCCTCAATTTCCTCTTCGTGTTTACCCATCGCCGCATATATCTGTCCTAAGAGGAAGTAAGACTCGGCATTCTTCGGTTCCAGTTCCAAGGCCTTCTCTGTCTCAGAAAGGGCGTTCCCTAGTCGGCCTTCCTCGTAATAGGTCTTCCCCAAACGATAATGTTCTGCAGCCTCTTCCGCCTCCTCTGCCATAACAGAAAAGGTAATGAAAATGGCGGCGAGTAAAACGACACATAGATTAATAGTTTTTCTGCTCATTTCGCAGCTCGTTTTGTTGCAACTACGGCAAACGTCTTGGTAGGCATCCAGGGGGCGAGTATAGTAAATGGTTTAGGGTGAAGAAAAGATGTCTTTTCGAGAAGCGATATCACCTCTCCCCGGTCGCGGAGCCGAACGGCCCTGGTTATGGAATACACGTAACGGTTAGCCCACCCCATAGAAGAAGGCAAAAACTCCCACATGACCAGTCTGCCGCCGGGCATCAAAACCCGGTGAGCCTCTTTTAGTGCAGAAACGAACGTTTCGTCTGAAAGGTGCTTTATCACAAATGCAAACAGAACCACGCTAAAACTTTCGTCCTTAAAGGGCAGAGACGAAGCCGGACTGGCGGCAATAAAGATGGAGCCGCCCAGTCCCTGCCTGCGGATATTATGTCTGGCCCTATCGAGCATGGTGTAGGAAATATCCACCCCATAATATTTACTCGCAGAATTTCTGAAACCGTGGGCCCTGATTAACATGCTCGCCGTACCGCACCCCACCTCAAGCATGCGGTCAGAAGGTCTCAGGTGGGCCTTTCTGATGAGACTGCCCGCATAAAAGTAACCGCTGAGATCAAAGACAACCTTGGCCACCACGGATAATAGTCCCAGCCGGCCGCCCTCCAGGTCTTCGTAAAAGGCCTGGGCAAATCTCTCGTCATCATTCATGCCACACACTCACGACTTAACCCTGAGTCGCTTACCCTTCCGCTCCATAGCCTTCCGCACCCTTTTTTCCGCAATCTCTAGCGCAACGTCTCTGGGCATCAGGCCCTTTTGTTTGGAGACCTCGAGCACCAGCCTGACATTATTCCTAAGCTTTGTCTCAACCGTTCTGAACATCTGCTTTGGGTTATACCCCCTGTACTCTGCATAGGAGGATATTACCCCACCGGCATTTGCCACGAAGTCAGGTACTACAAGAATACCCCTTCTAAACAGCACCCTCTCCATATCCGGCTTCATCGGTATGTTAGACGCCTCTATCACTATCTTCGCCCGCACCTTATCCACGTTTTCGCTGGTAATAACGTCCGAGAGCGCGGCGGGTATCAATATATCCATCTCAAGTTCGAATATGTCTTTCCCCTCGAGCACCTTGCCTGGTGTATAATTAACCACACTGCCCGTGGACTCCTTTATACGAAGGAGTTTGGCCGGGTCCAGCCCTTTTTCATTATAAATAACCCCTTTCCTATCGCTCACAGCAATCACCCTTGCGCCAAACTTATACAGGTGTTCGGCAACAAACGTACCCACGTTACCAAACCCCTCAACGGCTACCTCAGCACCCTTTATATCCATACCAATATGGTCTGCCGCTTCCAGCGCGGCCTGTGCGGCACCGAAACCGGTGGAACCGAATTCATGGGGTATACCGCACTTCTCCCCCGGCTTTACACACATATTCGCAGGCTTACCCGTGCAGGAAGTAAGACGCCCGTTCGCATCTGCATACCACCGCATCTCGTCCTTGCCGGTGCCCACGTCCGGCCCTGCAATGTAAAGTCTGGGGCTTAATGGCTTGAGCGCCTTGGCAAACGCCTCGATGAGGGTCTTCTTCTCCTCCTTTGACAAATCTTTAGGTTCTGCCACTATGCCCGATTTTGCCCCTCCAAACGGTATGTCCGAGAGGGCGCACTTCCAGGTCATAGTCCTGGCGAGCCGAAAGGTTTCCTCGGCAGTCACCGTTGAAGTCATCCTTATACCGCCCTTACCGGGACCTAAGGCGGTGTTGTCTATGACTAAGAATCCATGCAACCCGATCCTCGGTTCGTAGACCTCCAAGACCTTTTCTGGTCCAAACTCGTCAAACACCATCATCTGTCAATCTCTATCCTCTTCTGATCCCAGCCTACCACCCTGCCGTCTTTGAACTCAACCGTTATCGTCTCATCCTCCTCTTCATAGTACCACCTTTCCTCCACCGTCCCGGTCAAGGCAGTCTTGGCAGAGGTTTCCGTGGGTTCTCCCAAAGATGCCCTTACCATCTCCCTTGTCATCCCCGCCTGGAGGTTCCCCATGCGGATATCGTCTTTCTGGGACTTGGCAAGTTCAGGATTTTCAGAAACATATGCACGCCTCCTGTGTGTGTCCTTAACAGAGCCACAAGATGGACATCCCATAAGCAAAGCCATCAAGATTAGCAAGAAGCGGTTTCCCATATACGGCGTTCGTGTCATAACTTTTTGTTTGACTGTAATTTTATGCGCAAGTATACTTTAATCATTCTGGTAGTTCAAGGCCGATATAATGGTCTTGCTACGGCTTAGAGGAGGTAGAACAAATGCACGCGCACGGTCATACACACAACGACGACGACAGCCACAAGGGACACTCGGCGTCATCTTCACATGGCGAGAGTTGCCCGGCTGGTGTCTTAGGCTCGGCAAAATTCATCCTGATACTGCTTACAGTCTTATCCCTTGCATTCGGCTACACCATGATGCAGAGATATAGGGCGCTTGAGGCAAAATTATCGGCTATGGGAATTGCTGTCGGCGAAGGCAGCAATGTACAAGCAGCGCAACATAACGACCAGAAGGCCGAAGAGCAGGCAAAGGCCATTAGTGAACTCGGCCATAAGCTTGGCGCATTGAAACTCACTATGAACGAGATTGATTCCCTGCTGAAAGAGCTGGGTGTAAAGGTAGAAGCCAAAAAGGCCTCTGGACCGCATGGGGGTCACTAGGCACAATCCTGAAGACGGGCTTCTTACTGTTTTTTGATTCGAGGCCTACCCCAAATAATCGCAATACAAGGTTTGTGGGTTCTGAAAAACTCTGCGTAAGTGCCATTTTGAAGAAGCAAATTGCGGGAATGTAGCGTTGGAGCTTGCTCCAACGTTGAATTTCGCTCAGAATGACATACAGTACCAGTGGGCTTTTGCAGAGCTCTCGATTTGTGTGTCGGGTCAATAACGGTCTGGTGTGAAAATATCTCGCGCGCCGTATGGGTACGGCAAGCCGTGTCTATATGTTCGTCACCTATAACTGCCTCAAAAGAGATTTAAAGGAACCACTAAATCTCTAAGAGAACCCCATGCGATATTATTCAAGTAAACCCTTGCTAATCTCAAGACTATAAAAAAAGTTCATATAAACTTCAAGACGCGGGTCTTTAGTTCTGTCCGCAATCTTCATTGTTTTTTCCATAAACTCTTTTGTCTTTCCGTAATCCCCGTCTCGTAGATAGGCAAGCGCAGTTAAGAAAAAGGTCTTGGTATAAAAAGTCGGGAAGAAACTCTCGCTAAAGACTTCTCGGGCGTTTGACAACATGGAGAGGGCCTTTTCCATCATCAACTTATCCCCGCTTGCGCCAAATGAATCCAGGTACAACATCCCTAGACCAATCTGGGCCTTTGCATACTGTACGGGAAATTCTTTCTTACTGGTCATCGAGAGTACGTTATTAAAATAACGTTCGCCCGCCTCTAAATTCTCCTTTTTTTGTCCATCAGCATTGTATAGATAGGCACAAGCAGATCCAAGGCCGTTGTTTACGATGGCATAAGCCAGGGGGTTACTTTCTTTCGTAAAGAACTTGGCCTCTTCATCAAGCGTCTTTACCGCCTCATGTAGATTTGTGATATGGTCGCCTTCCGTAAGTTCTATAAGCGTTAGACCTATACCAACCTCTGCCTCATGATATTCTTTCACAAGATTCTTTTCCCCGCAGACCTTAGCCGCCACACTAAAATGTTGTGCCGCTTCGGAAACGTTTTTATCCCTCTCTGCCGCCTCGAACACAAAATAACTGAAACCGAGACGAATATGTAATATGCCGTACTCTCGCGGAGACTTCCCTTCATTGTAACGTGCGAGTAATTCCATGCACGATTTTATGTCCCCTTCAAGCTGATCTGTGCTCATATACACGTTAAGGGGTTCAAACGGTCTCTGACTAAGCTCTTCTATGTTTATCTTTGCACCGCCCTCTGCCCCTTGAGCTGTTTGAGATTGGGCGCAGCATACGCCTGTAAGCACGTCATCGCCCATAAATGTGAGACAAAGTGCGATCGCCAATAAAGCCTGCCTAAACGGCCACCGGTTTCTCATGGTAATGTAATCTCCAAATGTTTTCTCTCGCCCAAATTACGGCAGTTGTTAAAAACTTGGCATGGTTTATAATACATATTTGCCGGTTTGGCAAGTTATTTAACCCGACACTCCCGAAAAACTTTACCTGACGTCCCGCAACCTCAAATAATGAACATTGTCTCTGTAAGCAGACGCACGGACATACCGGCCTTCTATGCGGACTGGTTTATGCGGCGTGTGAGAGAGGGGTACGTCCGATACCTCAACCCCTACGGCGGACAAGAGCACAGGGTGTCGCTACTGCCCGAAGACGTACACGCATTCGTATTCTGGTCGAAGAACTACGGTCCATTAATGAAGTACATTCCTGAGCTTGAGGAGAGGGGCTACGACTTCTACTTCCATTTCACCATAACGGGTCTCCCCAAGACGTTCGAGAACATTGTCACGCCCGTGGACAATGCAGTTGCAACGTTCCGCACGCTGTCCGAACGTTATGGACCGAAGCGCGTCCAGTGGAGATTCGACCCCATCGTAATCTCTAGCGCCACAGGACCTACTTTTTACGCAAGGCGTTTTGAAGAAATAGCCTCAAGGCTCCAAGGAGCTACGGAACGGTGCTACCTCAGCTTCGCATGCATGTACTCAAAAGTCCGCAGGAATCTTGAGACACTTGCAGTAAACCACAACATTACCTGCCGTGACGCATCAGACAGCGACAAAACGTCCCTTACCTTAAGAATCCGGGAAACTGCCGATAGATACGGCATCACACTCTATTCATGCTGCGACGAGGCCCTGGCAGCGGGTGGTGTAAGGCAGGCACAGTGCGTGGACGGAGAGCTACTGTACGAGCTCTTCCCACATAGGCCAAAACAGACAAAGATAAACCCCACACGTAAGGGCTGCCGGTGTGTCATAAGCAGGGATATTGGGGCCTACGATACGTGCCCGCACGGCTGCATATACTGCTACGCCAACTTGAACAAAGACCTGGCGGTTAAGAGATTCAGGGCGCATGACCCCTCAAGCGACACACTGACGCCCACCGAGACCCTTACCGCATAGGGGATATGTTGCAACGTACCCCTACGACAATCACTGACTATAAAAGGTAGACAACGAGGTTTACTTAGTTGAACCAACGACCTTAAAGGTCGTTGTCTACCAACATAAATTGTCATGCTTCTCTAACGCTCTGCACGACAGACATACCCGCACCTGTATGATGAATCAAAACGCACCATACACGAACATTAGGAATCTGTTCAGCCCCACAAATGCTCGACGGCCTCTGAGAGACTGGAAACCTCAATCAACTCTATATCGCCGACATCTCCAGATTCCTTTGAACCGCCGGCGGGAATGATTGCCTTCTTAAAGCCGTGACGCGCCGCCTCGCGCAGTCTTGTACCAACGTAGCTGATGGTCCTTACCTCTCCCGCCAGACCCACCTCACCCAGAAGCACCACGCCGGAGGGAATGGGTTTTTCTCTAAAGCTAGATACTATGCTCATGGCGATACCCATATCGGCCGCAGGCTCGTCCACCCTCACACCCCCCACGGCATTTACAAACACATCCTGGTTACCGAGCTGGAGACCCAGACGCTTCTCAAGCACCGCTATGAGCATAGAGACGCGATTGCGGTCTACCCCGCTCACCCTACGCTCCGGCGTACCAAAGTTCGTCCTGGTAACCAGGGCCTGTACCTCCAAGAGCAGCGGCCTAGTGCCTTCCATGGCGGATATTACCGCCGTGCCGGAGGTCTTCGCATTAACGGAGGAAAGAAACAGCCTCGACAGGTCTTCAACCGGACTCAGTCCCCCCGCCCTCATCTCGAAGATAGCTACCTCGTCGGTCGGCCCGAATCGGTTCTTGACCGCCCTCAAGACCCTGAAGGGTTGCGCCTTCTCCCCTTCAAAGTAAAGCACAGTATCGGCCATATGCTCCAGCACCCTGGGACCTGCCAGCATCCCCTGCTTGGTCACATGGCCCACAATAAAGACGGCCGACCCCGTCGCCTTCGCCGCAAAGACCAGTTCATTTGCGCACTGACTCACCTGAGGCAGCGTGCCCGGTGCAGAGGGAAGTCCGGCCTTTGATATCATCTGGATGGAGTCTATCACTACGAGTGACGGCCTCTGCGCCTCGATATGCCCCAGGATGTTTTCCAGACTGGTTTCTACACCGAGGAGGATCCTGTCCGAATCAATCCCCAGCCTGTCCGCCCTCAGCTTCACCTGCACAAGCGACTCCTCACCGGTTATATAGAGCGGAGTACGGCCATTTTTACCCATCGCGTGACAGACCTGCAGTAACAGAGTTGACTTCCCTATCCCGGGAGGACCGCCTATTAAAACCGCCGAGCCCTTTACGATGCCCCCGCCCAGCACCCTGTCAAACTCCTCTATGCCGGTAATGG
>MHZB01000004.1:0-1510 GCA_001828605.1 Planctomycetes bacterium RIFCSPLOWO2_12_FULL_50_35
CCCTGAGGACCTGCGACATAAATGCAGGGAGTGCACGGCCGTCGTTGAGACGCATCCTCGGACCGTAAGTGTTAAATATGCGGGCTATCCGTGTGTCTACGTTATGTGCCCTATAATAGGCCATGGTAAGGGCCTCTGCAAAACGCTTTGCCTCGTCATAGACCCCCCTTGGGCCAACAGGGTTTACGTGACCCCAGTAATCCTCGCGTTGAGGATGTACCTGAGGGTCGCCGTATACCTCGGACGTAGAGGTCAACAGGAACCTTGCCTTCTTTTTTTTGGCAAGACCCAGGGCGTTCAGCGTACCAAGTGCGCCGACCTTCAGGGTAGGTATAGGAAGTTTCAAATAATCAACAGGGCTGGCAGGAGAGGCTAGATGTAAGACTGCGTCTACGTCACCCTCAATAGATATGTATTCTGTAACGCTTTGTTCTACGAATTCGAACCTGTCATTATCCAGCATATGGGTAATATTATCCCTCGTACCCGTTATCTGGTTATCGATACAGACAACGGAATATCCCTTTTCCAATAAATAGTCACAGACATGAGAACCTATGAAGCCCGCGCCACCGGTGACTACTGCACGCATGTTGATTTAAAGCCCCTCCAAGGTGTAAAAAAGGATTCTATAATGGACTTCTTTCCAATTGCAAGTGAAAAACCTTTACGGTGTTATAGCCCTTTGACAGCAACGTTCATTAACGATAAACTTGATTTTTTAACCCATAGATTATAGGCCATGGCTGCAGAGGACAACAAATGAAATTCACCAAGATGCACGGTATCGGCAACGATTATGTATATGTAAACTGTTTTGAGGAAGATGTCAGCAACCCAGGCAGAGTTGCCCGGCTCGTGAGTCCAAGGCACTTTGGCGTCGGGGCGGACGGACTCATTCTTATAACACCTTCCAAAAAGGCAGACGTGGGGATGAGAATCTTTAATGCCGACGGCAGTGAGGCCGAGATGTGTGGCAACGGCATCCGCTGTGTGGCAAAGTATGCCTATGAGCACGGCCTGGTCCTGAAAAAGAGGATGACGGTTGAAACGCTGGCAGGGATAAAGACCCTGGACTTAAAGATCAAAGGTTCAAGGGTTCGGGCGGTCAGGGTAAATATGGGTAGTCCCAATCTGCTCAGAAAACAGATACCCACGAGGGTTGCAAAGGGGCGCACAGCAGACGGTAACAAAATGGTTATAGAAGAGCCCTTCAAGGCAGCCGGCAAAGAATTCAAGATGACATGCGTCTCTATGGGTAATCCGCACTGCATTATATTCCTCGACAAGCTGAAGGGATTTCCGGTAGAGAAATATGGGCCGCTCATAGAGCGTCACCGGGCCTTCCCTGAGAGGACAAACGTCCACTTCGTTGAGGTGTTGAGTAACCGGGAGGTTAGGGTAAAGACCTGGGAGAGGGGTTCCGGCCAGACCCTCGCCTGCGGCACCGGTGCGGCAGCCGTGTGTGTTGCCGGCGTTTTAAATAAGAGGACCTCACGAAAGATACTTG
>MHZB01000004.1:1526-19585 GCA_001828605.1 Planctomycetes bacterium RIFCSPLOWO2_12_FULL_50_35
GAAAGATACTTGCCCACCTGCCTGGGGGTGACTTGACCCTGGAATGGTCCGAGGACGGAGACGTCTTTATGACCGGCCCCGCAGAAGAGGTGTTTGAGGGGGAAATACAGGATGAATAACTCCTAATGATGGAGATTATGGGCAGGTTCAAGAACCTGTCCATACGTGAAAGGATAAGATATCTCCAGAGACCTCACATCAATTTAACACTTGTCTTCAGCTTGCCTTTGCGGGGTTTTTGGCCTATAATTTATTGTGTCGGTGGGAATTAAGACTAAATCCATCTACGACGAAGGGACCCCGGGGGAAGGGTTCAGACTCCTTGTAATGAGGCGGTGGCCCAGGGGTATCCGTAAGACCCGGATAGACGAATGGGATAGGGACCTGTCTCCAAGTCTAGGGCTTCTTAACGACTGGATAAAGAAGAAGATCCATTTCAAGGAGTTCAAGAAAAGATACGTCAATGAAATGAGAGGTTCATTGCAGAGGCAGAAAATACAATTACTTGCGGAGAGGGCCGAGAAAGAGACCATCATACTCCTCTGCCATGAAGAGGAGGACACCTACTGCCACCGCAAGATGCTCAAAGAACTTATAGATAAATGCAGATGAGACCTCTGAAAACATTACAAATTGCTCCAATTTTCCCCTCACTCGATGAAATAGTGAAGGGGAAGATGGGGTTAGAACTCTGTAAGTTAACACTTTTTAAGAGACCTTCAGGTAGTTGCTATGGACTTTATGGATTTTGAAACCAGACGCAAGGAGATGGTCAGGGTACAGCTCCGGGGTAGGGATATAACGGACAGGCAGGTCCTTATGGCCATGGAGAAGGTGCCGCGCCACCTTTTCATGCCTGTAGAGATGTGGAATAAGGCGTATGACGATGCCCCTGCACCCATTGGGGAGGCGCAGACTATATCTCAACCCTATATGGTAGCCTGCATGACCCAGGCCCTGCAGTTGGGAAAGACGGATAGGGTGCTGGAGATAGGCACAGGGTCCGGCTATCAGACTGCAATACTGGCGGAGATAGTGGACTATGTCTACACAGTGGAGATACGACCCAGACTGCTTGATAGGGCGAGGGGCATACTGGAGGAACTGGGCTACGGCCATAAGATAACCTTCCGTGTGGGTAACGGCCACATCGGTTACGAGGAAGAGGCCCCCTACGACGCCATAATCGTGACTGCCGCCGCAGACAGCGTCCCACCCGCACTGGTAACACAGCTTGCCGACGGCGGGCGGCTGGTAATCCCCGTAGGATACCCGGAACACCAGATTCTTTACAGGATTACCCGGAGGGGGGATTATACCAAACAGGAACAGCTCCTGGGCTGTATCTTCGTCCCCATGGTCCGCGATAAGGACGTCAACATTTCGGACAGATACATTAGATAATTTACCATTGGCGTCACGCCGCAGCCGATTCCCAACGTTATTTATTCACATGCATATTGACTCCTCAAGCTTCGGAAACATCCGAATTAACGGGTGCGACTATTCGAGCGACGTGATAATATACCCGGACAGGGTGGACAGTCGCTGGTGGCGCATGGAGGGACACAGACTGCAGGAGAATGATATTAAAGAAATATTGCGTATGGCGCCGCAGATTTTAATAGTGGGAACCGGCCAGGACGACCGCATGAAGATAGACCCGCAGTTAAAGACACTGCTTGAGCAGAAAGGCATAGAATTGTTTGCGGCCATTACGCCAGAGGCCTGCAAACTTCACAATAAGCTGATGAAAAGCAACAAGTCCGTCGTTACCGCCCTCCACCTGACTTGCTAGCGTCGCGATACCATGATCATGCAAAGAGAGCTTACACATCCCAACGCCCTTTATATTCACATCCCCTTCTGTATAAAGAGGTGCAGCTACTGCGACTTCAACTCTTCCGTCTACCAGCCGGACGTTGCCTCCAGATATGTCGCCGCGCTGGAGAAGGAATTGGGGGGCGTTAAAGACCATCCCTATAAGACGGTCTACATAGGCGGCGGCACCCCCACCGCTATGAAAGAAGGGCAGCTAAACCAGCTACTCTCCGCCGTATCTTCCTCACTGGATATGCGGCGGATAAAGGAGTACACGGTGGAGGTAAATCCCGGAACGGTTAATGCGAGGAAAGCTGCCCTTTTGAGATGGGGCGGCGTAAACCGTATCAGCCTCGGCATACAGTCCTTTAAGGAAAAAGGGTTGAGACTGTTGGGGCGTATACACTCACGGAGGGATGCACTTGACGCATTTTCCGTACTGCGGGAAGGCGGATTTAATAACCTGAGCGTAGACCTGATATTTGGCTGGTCTGGCCAGACCCTTATGGACTGGGAGGAAGACCTGACCGAGGTGCTGTCACTTGACCCGGAGCACCTCTCGGCCTACTGCCTTACCGTTGAGAGGGGTACGCCCCTGGCACGACAGATAAGGACGGGCAGTGTCCCAAGGCCGGATGAGGAATCACAGCTCGATATGCTGAAAAAGACCATAAACTTTCTGGACAATAACGGCTACAAACATTACGAGATATCAAACTTTGCAAAGAAGGGATACCGATGCCGTCATAACGTAAATTATTGGAAGAATCTTCCTTACGTAGGTATAGGTGCCGGCGCGGTGTCGTATCTAAACGGCAGACGCACCTCCAATATAAGGGATATTCTCAGTTACATCGAGCGGATTGAGGCAGGAAGGAGCGCCAAGACCTTTGGAGAACGTCTGACGCCCAGAAGGCGCGCCGCCGAGACCCTTATGATGGCCCTGAGGATGACATCCGGCATCAAAGAGAAGAACTTTACCGTCCGTACAGGTTTCACGCTAAGGGAACTGTATGGGGACGTTATAGACAGGTTGTGTGTGTTGGGCCTTATGGGTATTAGGCAGGGAAGACTTTATCTCACCCGAAAGGGGGTTTTTGTGGCCGACTCTGTTATGATGGAATTTTTGTAGGTGTTCTGCTATAATTTTTTTAGGGATTTTGCAATCTTTTGTTACAAGGGATGCATAGAAAAGCCCTGCATTGTTAAGAAGGAGTCTTGAGCGTGATAAATGCTACCGATATAAGAAATGGAATGATGATAAAGCATGAAGGTGAGCTTTATATAGTGACTGAATTTCAGCACCACACGCCTGGAAACTTACGTGCCATGGTGCAGGCGAAGCTCAAAAGTCTGAAACAAGGCAACGTGATACAGAAACGCTTTCGCGCCTCAGATAAGATAGAAAAGGTGTTCATGGATTACCACACCATGGAGTATCTTTATCACGACGGCCAGAACTATTGTATGATGGACACCGAGACCTTTGAACAGGTCTTTTTGCCCGGCGATGTACTAGATGATTATGCCCCGTACATGCCCCTTAACAGTACGGTAAAGGTGGGCTTCTATGAGGGCCGGCCGGTGTCTGTGGAACTGCCGACCACCGTAGCGCTGAAGGTAGTAGAGACTACGCCGAGTACAAAAGGCGATACAGTTACCAACGTTTTTAAACCGGCCAAGCTCGAGACTGACCTAGAGATAAAGGTACCGCTGTTTATAAATGAAGGAGACGTGGTAAAGGTGGACACCCGCACGGGCGAATTCCTGAGCAGGGCGTAGTCTTGACTGCGCGTGTGCGACGTATCTATTCTTTTTTGAACGGACAGGTACTTAGACCTGTCCGTTTGATTGTATACTACGGACCCTTAAACAGGAACGTATTGTGGAAATAGAAGAATCTCTAAAAAAATACGGTAAGGGTATAGACGAGCACCTCAAGAAACTCTTTCCCGTCAGGGACGACTACCTGAGTGAGCCTATCTGGTATCACATGGATACGGGCGGAAAGAGGATGCGCCCCGCACTATGCCTGATTGTATGCGAGGCCCTGGGCGGCAACCCGGATGAGGCCGTGCCGTTTGCCGCCGCGGTGGAGATTCTGCACAACATGTTCCTCATGCACGACGACATCGAAGACGGGGATACCATGCGGCGCGACAAGCCCGCCGTCTGGGTGAAGTACGGCACTGCAAATGCCATAAACGCCGGCGACTACCTGCTGGGCCGCGCCTATCGCTCCATATTAGACGGCAATCTGCCTCAGGGGAAAAGACTAAGACTGCTGGACATCTTTACTCTCACTTATGAAAAGACCGTAGAGGGGCAGGCCCTTGACATAAACTGGAGGGGTTCCACGAAGTTCACGATAGAAGACTATCTGCGAACGGTGGAGTTAAAGACTGCATACTACCTGACGTGCGGCATGGTGGGCGGCGCCGTGATAGCAGGGGCTTCAGACGGCGCAATTGATAAGATATGGGAACTGGGCAAGAGTATGGGGCCGGCCTTTCAGATACGCGACGACCTCATAGACCTTACCGTGGGCAAGGGCCGGGGCGGCGTCATCGGTTCGGATATAAAGGAAGGGAAACCCAGCTTCCTTTACGCATATACACTGAGCAAGGCGGGAGCGGCAGATAAGGAGAGGCTTGTAGAGATAATGCTTAAGCCCAGAGAGAGTACCTCTGCCAGCGTGGTGGATGAGGTCATAAAGTTGTACAAGAAATACGATGCAATCAATTATTCCCAGCGCTTTGCGGAGGGTTTGGTTGAAAAGGCGTTTAAGGCTATCGAAGAAATACCCGTGGAGAACAAGGCCACATTCCGCGAGATCGCCCAGTTCATGGCCCAAAGGACGGCTTGAGAGCTTGTAATGAGACCCCTGCAAAAGTCATCGAAGTACTCATATCTTTCTAATTCACTTTGGGTGGAAAAGCCTCACCTGAAAAGTGGGTTCATCCTGTGAGTAGGGTGCGTCAAGACGCACCCCTAAACAACGCTACATCTCCTCCGGTGTCTGGATGCCAAGGAGGGTAAGGCCGTTTCTCAAGACCTGTCTTACCGAATCGGAGAGGAGTATCCGCGCCCTGGTCAGCGCCTCGTCCTGGCTGATTATGCGGTGGTGGTTGTAGTAGCGGTTGAATATGCCGCAGAGTTCCAGCAGATAGTTACACATTATTACGGGTTCGCACGAGCGGGCGGCGCCCTCTATGGCCTTCGGAAATTGTTCCAGCTTCCTGATCAATAGATATTCATCCTCCTCCTTAAGAAGTCCATAGTCTACCGCCGTAGTTACCGGCCTGCCGTATTTCCTCATTACACTGCAAAGCCTTGCGTGTGTGTACTGGACGTAGGGTCCGGTCTCTCCCTCGAAATTCAAGACCGCATCCCAGTCAAATATCACGTCCTTTGTGCGCCGGGTTGATAAGTCCGTAAAGATAACCGCCCCGACTCCTACCTGCGTCGCAACACGGTCCTTGTTTCCCAGCCCGGGATTTTTCCCCTCTATTATCTCGTGCGCCCTGGTTACCGCCTCATTGAGGACTTCTTCCAGGAGGATTATCTGGCCCTTCCGGGTGGACATCCTGCCGTGCTTGAATTTTATAAGACCGAAGTCAACGTGGGCGCAGTTCTTTACCCAATCGTCGCCCATCAGCTCAAGCACCTTGAACACCTGCCTGAAGTGCAGCTTTTGCTCTGAACCCACCACATAGAGCATCCTGGTGAACCCGTACGTCTTATGGCGATATTCTGCGGCGCAGATGTCGCGGGTGGCGTATAGGCTGGCCTCGTCCCTTTTCTTCAACAGGCAGGGGGGCATGTCGTATTTTTCTAAATCAACTATAAGCGCCTCTTCACTTATTGTCGCAAGCCCGGCGGTCTTTAAGCTCTCAACGGTGCCCTCAAGCATCTCGTTATAAAAGCTCTCGCCGGTGTAGCAGTCAAATTTTATCCCCAGTGCGTCATACACCTTATTAAATTCCTTCAGGCTCAGCTCTCTGAAATGTTTCCAGAGCCTTCTCGTCTCCGGGTCGCCTTCCTCCAGCTTCTTAAAGGCCGCCCTGGCCTCCTTTTCAAGAGAAGGGTCTTTCTCTGCCTCTTCGTGGAACTTGACGTACAGACTGTTCAAGACGCCTATGGGGTCGTGCTGCAGGGCATCCTCGCTGCCCCAGTGTCTGAAGGCCGTTATGAGCTGTCCGAACTGCGTCCCCCAGTCGCCAAGGTGGTTAATCCCGATGACTCGGTAACCGAGCGCCTTATGGAGCCTGTAGAGGGCGCTGCCTATAACGGCGGACCGGAGGTGGTGAACACCGAGGTGCTTTGCTATATTGGGGGAAGAATAGTCTATAATTACCGTTTTGCCGCTGCCCAAGGTGCGGCGGCCGTAGCTGTCTTTTTCGTTGAAGACAGTTGTGAGTACCCATCTAGTCAGTATGTTCTTGTCAACACTGAAGTTAAGATAAGGCCCATGCGCCTCTACCCTGGTTATCTGCCCTCCCGCCAGTGGGATACTCGCCAATTCCTTTGCAATCAGTGTGGGATTCTTTTGGAATATTTCCTTAAGGGCAAAACAGGGCAGGGTGTAGTCGCCCATGCCGGGGTTCGGCGGGACATCAATAAGCAGTTTTACGACCTCCGCCTCGATGTCCGCATGCTCCTTGAGGCGGCGGACTATCTCGCTGATGAAAGGATTTTTACTGGAATGGGTCTCGGTGTTTATTACCACGTTAGAGTTTTTTGGAAAAAGGTTTCAAATGTCCTTCCCGCAAAAGCGGGCGTACCACAACCTTTACCTCGTCCTCATTCCTGCGAAAGCAGGAATCCCTGATTTAATCAGGTATGGATTCCGTGTCAAGCACGGAATGACAATACGTTGCGTCTCAAGTAGACACCGAAAGATTTCTCGTCTGACTGAAGTTGGCTAATGGGAGCTTATAAAAAGGTAGTTTTTCAGAGTTCTTTATTTACAATCTCACAGCTTGGACGGTTGGGGGTGCAGGTTCAGGTCCAGTCCCATGCTTGACCTTACCTCCTTCATGGTCTCCTGGGCAAGCTCTCTACATCTTTCGGCGCCCCTTCTCAAGACGTCCTGCACGTAACCGGGGTTGTTGTCCAGTTCTCTGGCCTTTCCCCTTATCGGCGCAAGTTCTTGGACGATGTTGTCGGACAAGACCTTCTTACACTCCAGGCACCCTATGCCGGCCGTTCTGCACCCGTTGGCCGACCAGTCTATCTCTTCGTTAGAGGAGAAATATTTATGCAGGTGGTAGATGTTGCAAATCTCCGGCGTGCCAGGGTCGGAGCGCTTCTTTCTCGCGGGGTCGGTTACGGCCACGGAAAGTTTTTTCCATATGACCTCCGGCGATTCGGTGAGGCCGATATAATTATTCATGCTCTTGCTCATCTTGTTTTCAGCATCGAGGCCCATGACCCTAGGTGCGTCTGAGAGGAGCTCCTTGGGTTCAGGGAATATATCTCCGTATCGGCTGTTGAATTTCCGGGCTATTTCTCTTGAGAGTTCCAGGTGTTGTACCTGGTCCTCTCCCACGGGCACAATCTCTGCCTTGTATAGAAGTATGTCGGCCGCCTGAAGCACAGGGTAAGCGAACAGGCCCGCGTTTACGTTTTCCCTGTGCCGCGCCGCCTTGTCCTTAAACTGAGTCATACGTTCGAGATGGCCTATGGGGGTGACGGTGTTAAGAATCCACGCCAGCTCGACATGCTCCTGCACGTGGGACTGAATAAATATGGTGCAGCGTTCCGGGTCTAGTCCCGCCGCGATGTCCACAGTTGCTACCCGCAGTATCCTCTGCGGCATGTCCTTTGGGTTATGTTCCACGGTTATGGCGTGGTAGTCTACGATGGAGAAAATACATTCATATTTGCCGAGTAACTTGACCCAGTTTTTTATCGCACCCAGGTAGTTACCTATATGTACCTCGCCCGTGGGCTGAATTCCGCTGAAGAGCCTCTTTTTCATAGGGAAGATTTTACCTTTTTCGCCGGATTTTATCAAAAGGATGAGACTTTATAAATTGAAAAAAATTTTTAAGTATCTGTTGCAAAATATAGTATTTCTGGTAGAATGCCTCCTAGTAGTGTAATAGTATTGTCGAGTCAAAGACCACAAAGGCAGAACAGTACTCTGGCTTCGTGGTCTTTTTTTATGAAGTATAGGTTTTTTGAAACTAGGAAAGGAGGTGATAACATGGCTACAGGAACAGTGAAATGGTTTAACGACACTAAGGGCTTCGGCTTCATAGCTCCAGACGATGGTGGTAAAGACGTATTTGTTCACCAGAGTACCATTGAAGCTCAGGGGTTCAGGTCCTTGTCTGAGGGCGACAAGGTGAAGTTTGAGGTAATCGAAGATACCAAAGGTCGTAAGGCCACGCAAGTAAGCAAGGTATAGTCTATGTTGCGCGTTCATACCGTATAATAATAAGCTTCTTGCCAAAGACGATTATTTACAGCGTATGAGCCAGACATAAGTTTATGCTGAAAAGAGGTCCTCACCTTAAACGGTGAGGATTCTCTTTTGAGGGATCGGAAGCCCACCTTAGATTGTCATGCCAAGGACTTAATTTGGCCAATCGGGCTGGAATCAGGGGCCCTGGCACTATTCCCAGTTATCTTTCTCTCTCTCTCTCTCTATCTTCCTTTATGTTTTCATGAACTATTGACTCAAATAGTTCCAGAAAGGTATTAATAAAATGACCATTATTACCCCCATAATGTTGTGGGGTATAGGTGACAATGCGGTAATATCGTTTCTCCGTTGTTGGAGAGTTTTTCATTCTATTAGAAACCTAAGGCTTGGAGATAATTTCTTACCTCATATCTCAGGCAAGACGTTCAGGTTTTACACAAATAAAGAGCAAGGTTATGCTACCGTAACCCTTTTAGAATCTGCCCTGGCTTGTAGCGGAATGGAATGTGGAATTAACGAAGGCAAAGAGAATATCAATGCACGTTCCGTAGAGCTCCAAATGAAGTTCCCATAAAGAGGGGTCTTCTCCTAAATTAGGCTCAAGGCACGTAATAACGTGCTCAACAAACTAAAGGCCTTGAGGAGAAAACCTTTAACTAAACTACTACCGCTTTTAGGCGGTAGTAGTTTAGTTAAGGCATCGGAAAGCACCCCCAACAGGGCCCTTAGTTTCAGTTGACAAGCCTGCTCAGTAATATATAATTTATTATGTAACAGAGGTTTGTGCATCTTTTCTTTATAAGAGGAGGTGTCATAATGGCGGATATTATGAGATGGCCTGAAATACCTGGTTTTGGTTCCCTGCAGAAGGAGATGGACCGAGTCTTTGAAGAGTTTTTCCGCAGGAGCGGATTGCCGATGCGATGGGGCCCCGTTGTTGATGTTGTGGAAAATGCCGACAGCGTAACAGTCAAGGCCGAACTGCCCGGTATAGACCCGAAAGACGTAGACATATCTGTCTCAGGCGACACCTTGACTATAAAGGGCGAGAAA
The DNA here is from genome assembly GCA_001828605.1 of Planctomycetes bacterium RIFCSPLOWO2_12_FULL_50_35. Taxonomy (GTDB): domain Bacteria; phylum Planctomycetota; class Brocadiia; order Brocadiales; family Bathyanammoxibiaceae; genus 2-02-FULL-50-16-A. Next base: position 10,834 of record MHZB01000004.1, read on the forward strand.
AAAGAAGAAAAAGAAGAGAAGGGCAAGAGCTTTTATAGAGTAGAAAGAACGTATGGAAGTTTCTGCCGCTCCATAAGCCTGCCAACCGGCGTAGAAGCCGATAAGGCAAAGGCCGATTACAAAGACGGCGTACTTTCAGTAACGCTCCCGAAGTCTGAAAAGGTCAAGGCGAAGAAAATCCCGATAAAGACGGACTAATGCCGGAAGGATGAAACTCGTGTGGAAACCTACCCAAAGACGCGGGTGAGCCTGCTTTTGGAGAGTAGAAGCGACTGAGGCGGGTAGGCCAAGGCCCTGCGCTCGATCTGCCAGCCTCAGTATAGGAAGGTTTCAATAGCCTTCGTGCTGGAGCTGTAATATTTTGGATTCGATGGACTCTATCTTTTCAAAATTCTCTTTGTCTTCGGGCAGACCCTTCGCTAACTCTTTTGCCTGCCTAAGGTCTTCAATCGCCGCGCTAAGGTTTCCGTCATAGTACTCCTTCATACCTGAATAAAACAGATACAGGAAGAGCATGCTGTCATCTGAATTCATAGTCAGCGCCTTGCTTGCCATCTCTTTTGCTTTATCGTTGTAACCGCTTTTATGATAACTCTTTGCGGCCACGATAAGTCCTTCCAGCCTGCCGCGCTTGTACATAGACGAGAGGATGCCGTTCAGGCTCCCTTTACCCAATACCTCTTCCACAAGCCCCTCCTCTTCCAGCAAGAATCGAATCAAGAGACCATTCTTGCCGTAGCCCGTCAGCAAGTCCTTTAGCTGCTCCAATGTATTTATAATAAGATTATTGGTCTCTTTTAATCCCTCAGAGAGCCTTTTTCTTGCCCTGGCAAGTATAAGGTTTTCTTCTTTCAAAAACCTCTTCTCATGAGAGGTCTTGATTGCCTTTTTTTTCAGTTCCGAGACCTTAGGCAGGTAGACCTCAAGTTGATAGCAGTTCTCTCTTATTATCATTGCTTCGTGAAAGATGGAGCCCATCGCCAGGTCGAACAGCATTTCCTGTTCCGTAGAGTGGTCGTTGTTGCGGAATAATACCTGACAGTCCTTCTTTAGATTAAAGAGCAGCGACTGCCCTTTATCGTCTACCAGCGCCTGTACATCATCGAACCTCAGGTTACCCCCCTGGTAGTCTGCAAAGAGCTTACGATAGAAAACGGCTGCTCGCAGAAACAGCTTGACTATCTCTACAACCTTGCGGTCATTATCTTTTTCTGCTATCCGTATCATTTTTGTCTAGACTCTTACAAGACTCTTACGAAATTTCACATCTCCGGAGTCATCACCGGAGGCGAGTTCTCTCCCACGATTTCTATTCATAGCGCAATACTTCCACGGGGTCAAGCCTGGCCGCCTTCATGGCAGGGTAAACGCTTGCTATAACGCTGAGGGCTATGGCGATACCGGCAATTATTCCCATGCTCCAGGGATTTATTACCACCGGAATCTCATTGAAGTAGTAGACCTCCGGCGGAAACGGTCTCCAGCCCGTGATACCGTAGAGGTACTGCTCCAGCCAATTTATTCGCAGGGCTATCCCAAGACCCAAGCACGTGCCGATAGCCGAACCAATAACCCCGACAATAAATCCGTTGAACAGGAATATGCCCATTATACCGCCCTGAGTGGCGCCGACAGCCTTTAGTATGCCTATGTCCTTTGCTATGACAAAGACAATCATCCTGAGGATTGCCATAATGCAGAAGGCGGCCACTATCATCAAGAAGAAAAGTATTATGGCCATCACCCTTCTCTCCAGTTCCACCGCCCTGAGAAAGGTCTTTCTGGCATCCTCCCAGGTCTGCACGTAATATGCCGACCCAAGCATCTTCTGCAGCTCATCCCTGACTTCGTTGGCATACCAGTAATCGTCCAGGCCGATACTCAGACCTGTCACCGAGTCGGGGCTGCCCACAAGCTGCTGTGCGGCCTCCAGAGGGATGTACACGAATGTCTTGTCAAAGTCGTACATACCGGATTGGAACTTTCCCCCCAGAATGAACGGCTTGACGCTTATCTTATCCCAGTCCTTTACGGTGACAAGCACAAACTGCTCCCCGTTCGGTATAAAGTTCTCAGGATTCTTGTCTGGGTCTCCCGGGGCGAGCCTGGTGAGTTCAGAACCTGCAAATATACTATAGATCTCAGTCTCTCCGTGGACCTTGTTGAGGTCTTTCGGTCTGGTGCCGAAGATGTTCAGGTAAGAACCAAGGTCTCCAACCTGCGCCTCGAGTTCGGGGTCTATTCCCCTGAAATATGCAAACTCTTTGGCGCCACGCAGCCTTATCAGTGCAGGACCCTCCACAAACGGGGCAACCGCCTTTACGTGCTCAACCTTCTTGACCTTCTCTATAACTTCTTTGTAATCGCTAAAGCCGTAGATACCTGTCTTCAGTATTATTACATGCGCCAGGGTCCCTCGGATGCGCTTCCTCAGCTCCTTGTCGAAGCCGCTCATCACGGAGAGGACCACCATGTATGTCATGACGCTTATCGCCACCGCTGCAATTGCGATGTAGCTGCTCCTCTTTTTCCTGAGGTAGCGCAGGCTTACAAAGATTTGGTACATGCCTCTCCTAAGTTATTGATATACACAGCTTAAGATATAATTTCGCTATTTTATCAAGGGCAGCTCAAATATCGCAAATAAAATCCGCCATATCATTTTTAAGAATCCTTGACAAACCCTGGTTTGTAGAAATAATACAGCTTCTAGGAGAAAATTGTAATGCTCAAATACATAACAGCAGGTGAGTCTCACGGCAAGTGTATGATTGCCGTAGTAGAGGGGTTTCCAGCCGGAGTGCGCCTGGATGTGGAGGCAATAAACAAAGAACTCCAGCGTCGCCAGGGAGGTGTAGGCAGGGGGCCCAGGATGGGCATTGAAAAGGATGAGATAGAGGTACTTTCGGGCGTCAGGAAGGGTATGACCATGGGAAGCCCAATATGTATGAAAATAAAGAATTATGACTCAAGTATTGACCAACTGCCGGAGCTGACCAGGGCAAGGCCGGGCCACGCAGACCTTGCAGGGGCCATGAAATACGGATTTCATGACATGCGCAACGTCCTTGAGAGGGCAAGCGCTAGGGAAACGGCGGCACGGGTAGCGGCAGGGGCGTTGGCGAAGACGCTTCTCAGCGATTTTGGAATAAGGGTACTTGGTTACGTGAGGGGGATTGGTGGCGTTGTGGACGAGACCCCGGCCAAAGACCCGGATGAGGTTCAGAGGCTGAGGGACTCAAGCAGTGTCTTCTGTCTCGACAAAAAGGCTGAGAAGAGGATGGTGGAAAGGATAAAAGAGGTAACAGAGGCCGGTGATTCGGCGGGTGGACTTATAGAGGTAACGGTATACGGCATTCCCCCCGGCCTTGGGAGCTACACCCAGTGGGACCAGAGGCTGGACGGCAGGCTGGCTGCTGCGGTTATGTCCGTTCAGGCCATTAAGGGTGTGGAAATAGGGCTTGGCTTCCGGGTGGCCGAAAAACTTGGCTCTGAGGTACACGACTGCATATTTTACGACCAGAAATCTCGTGGCGACAGCCCGACAGGCGGCTTCTTCCGGAGGACGGACCACGCTGGCGGGCTTGAAGGCGGGGTCACAAACGGAGAACCGATAGTAGTAAGGGCGGCCATGAAGCCCATACCCACCTTGCGTAAGTCTTTGGAATCGGTAGACCTAACCACAAAGAAGAGCGCCCCGGCCGCTGCCGAGCGCTCCGACGTATGCGCCGTACCTGCCGCATCAGTAGTGGTAGAGGCTGTCGTAAGTTTTGAGATTGCAAGGGTTTTCGTAGAAAAATTCGGCGGCGACTCAATTCAGGAGACCAGGAGGAACCTGGAAGGCTACCTGAAACAGGTGCGCAGTCTGTAGGTAGTAAGAGGCCTATACAAAAAATGTACAGATAGCTCCAATTTCTCCCCTCCCTCAAGGGGGAAGGGGAAAACTGGGCCTGAACCCTGTAAAGCAACGCCTTTCCGAAGTCTCGGCAAATCATTTTCCCTTGAATAAATTTTTCCCCTACTGTATATTGAAAACCAATAAGAGATCTCTGCAAAACGTACAAAACTGTCGTTGAGCGGAAGCGGCGAAACAATCTCATAAGTAGTCTCCAATAAAGAATATGAGATTGCTTCGCTTGCAATGACAACACATATCATTTCATTACTTCGAATTATTGTATTTCCAGAGGTCTCAATAGATGGAAAAGCTTAGAGCCTTTGTCGCAGTAGAGATAGACCAGGGGATAAAAAAGAGACTCGTAGATTTACAGGAGGTATTGAAAGGGGTCGAGTGTGGTGTCAAGTGGGTGGAAGTCGAAAACATTCACATCACACTGAAATTCCTCGGCTATATAGACGAAGCCAACCTCTCTGCCGTAAAAGACATAGTTAAGATAGCCATTACCGGTGTGAGTCCATTTTGTATTGAGTTCAAAGGTGTTGGGGCCTTTCCCAGACCGGAGAGGCCTCGGGTGTTGACCGTCACGGTTAAGGACACCTCCGGCAGCCTCTCCAGGATAAATGCCAGGCTGGAAGAGGAGTTTTTCGGGAAACTGGGTATAGAAAAAGAGGATCGCAGATATTCGTCCCACCTTACCCTGGGCCGCATCAAATTTGCGAAAAATGTAACGCCTCTGGTTCGGCTTATGGCACGCCATTCAGCCGATGACTTTGGGGTAGAGCGGGTAGAGAGCGTGGTGCTCATGCAGAGTCAGTTATCCCCTGAGGGGCCGATTTATACACAACTTGAGAAGTTTTATTTAGGCTAATCCTTGTCAGAAATAGGGAGCAGATGGATGACAAAACAGGCGGGTGCAGAAAAAGACAAACGGAACCAGGCCCTGGAAAGGGCACTGGCCCAACTGGAAAAGCAGTATTACAAGGGCGTGGTCATGCGGATGGGCGCACAGGAAAGGGTCAGCGTGCCGACTATATCCACGGGCTCGTTGTCCTTGGACCTGGCCCTGGGCGTAAACGGTGTGCCCAAGGGCAGGGTTATAGAGATATTCGGGCCCGAGTCCTCCGGCAAGACGACTCTCGCCCTCCACATAATAGCCAACGCACAAAAGCAGGGGGGCGTGGCCGCCTTCATCGACGCCGAACATGCCCTGGACCCGGAATACGCAAGAAAACTGGGTGTAGACCTGGATAATCTCTTGATAAACCAACCCGACACCGGTGAACAGGCCCTGGACATAGCGGAGACACTTGTCAGGTCGAACGCAGTTGATGTCATAGTGATAGATTCCGTCGCAGCCCTTACTCCAAAGGCTGAGATAGAGGGTGAGATGGGCGAGCCCCAAATGGGGCTTCAAGCAAGGCTGATGTCCCAGGCAATGCGCAAGCTGTCCGGCGTAATATCCAAGTCAAAGACCTGCCTGATATTTATTAACCAGCTAAGGGAAAAGATCGGCGTCATGTTCGGCAACCCGGAGACAACACCCGGCGGCAGGGCACTGAAGTTCTACTCCTCGGTTCGCATCGAGGTGCGGAGGATTGGGATAATTAAGGAAGGAGAACGTGCGATAGGCAACAGGGTAAGGGCCGTGGTGGCAAAGAACAAGGTCGCGCCACCCTTCCGCAAGGCAGAGTTTGACATCATGTATAATGGCGGCATTTCCCTCTCGGGCGACGTGGTGGATTTAGCCATTGGAAATGAACTAGTGGATAAAAGCGGTGCATGGTTCTCATACGGCAAGATACGCCTGGGGCAGGGTAGGGAAAACGCCAAAAGCTTCCTTGAACAAAATACCGAGCTTATGGAAGAACTGAAGCAAAAAATATTGCAAAAGCTTCTGTCGGCAGAAGCATCGGCAGTTAAGGAAAAGGATATCCCACAGGATATCCAACAAGACTGATTCCTCCTAGAAGTCGTTCTTGCCCTAGGTGCCTTAGAATCTCACTAACCCCATAATGACATGAACGCGAACAACCTCAGAGAAAGATTCCTGAGATTCTTTGAGAAAAAAGGACACGTGATAGTCCCCAGTGATTCACTGGTGCCCACGCATGACCCTACATTGCTATTTACCGGGGCAGGCATGAACCAGTTTAAAGACCAACTCCTGGGCAGAGGTAAACTTACGTACACCAGGGCCACCTCATCCCAGAAATGCCTCCGCACCGGGGACATTGATAACGTCGGGAAAACCGCCTCGCACCATACGTTCTTTGAGATGCTGGGGAATTTCTCCTTTGGAGACTACTTCAAGAAAGAGGCCATTCAATGGGCATGGGAGTTTTTGCTGGAAGAGTTAAAACTCCCGCCCGAGAGGCTGTATGCCAGTGTATACGTTGACGACGAAGAGGCCCGCCGGATATGGGAAAAAACCATCGACATCCCAAGTTCAAAGATATTCCGCTACGGAGAGGATTGCAACTTCTGGCCGGCTAATGCGCCTTCCCAGGGACCGAACGGCCCCTGCGGGCCCTGCTCCGAGATCTTTTACGACCAGGGCGAGGCCGCCGGATGCGGCAGGAAGGATTGTAATCCCAATTGTGAGCATTGTGAACGTTTTGTGGAGATATGGAATCTCGTATTTGTACAGTACGACCGTAAGGGTCCTGGGTTGCTGGAACCGCTTAGCCACAAGAGTATTGACACCGGAATGGGCCTCGAAAGGATAGTCAGGGTCATGCAGGGTGTACAGAGCAATTTTGAAACGGATATATTTGTGCCGCTGATAAACGAGTTGGAAGACATTTTGGGTAAGAAACGAACAGCTAATGGAAATGCGGCGCTCTTCCGGAGGATCGCCGACCACATGCGTGCCGTAGTGTTCTGCATCTCAGACGGCGTTCTGCCGTCAAATGAGGGCAGGGGTTATGTTGAGAGGCGTCTTGTCAGGCGGGCCGTGAGGGACGCAATGCAGATCGGCCACGAGGGGGCGTCACTTTACAAGCTGGTGCCGGTGATTGCAGATATAATGGAAAGGCCGTACCCGGAGGTTAAAGGCCGTCGGGAAAACATAGCCAGAATAATAAAGAGTGAAGAGGAGAAATTTCTGCAGACCTATCATCAAGGTATGCGGCGGCTTGAAGAAATTGGTGCGTTACTGAAAAAGGAAGGGAAGAAGGTATTTCCCGCGGAAGAGGCATTTAGGCTGTATGATACCTACGGTTTCCCTATAGAAGGCACCTCCACTTTCTGTGTCGAGGAAGGCTTTAGCTTTGACGGGAGCGGTTTCGAGAAATATATGGAAGAACGTGCACGGTTATCCAGGGCTACCTCGGGTATAAGCAGCGAGGTGTTTGACGTCGGACCAATTGCGCAGATAAAGGAATCATATGGAAGTACGGAGTTTTTGGGTTATCAGGACGGCGGACCGCAAGCGAATGTGGTGGCTATCATAGCGGACGATCGGCTCGCAGGGAGTGCTGAGAAGGGTCGATCGGTCGTTGTGGTTCTGGACCGCACACCATTCTACGGCGAAGCGGGTGGACAGGTGGGGGACACAGGCTGCCTCAAGGGGAAAGACTTCTTGTTGGAGGTGCAGGACACAAAGAAGGCGGACGATTTCATACTGCATCACTCAAAGGTGGTTAAGGGGACTGTTTCTACTGGCGACACGGTTACCTGCGAGGTTGACCTGAAGAGGAGGTCCGGGATAAGCCGCAGCCATACCGCCACGCATATACTGCACCACGTGCTCAGACAGGTGGTAGGGGAACATGCGGAGCAGGCAGGTTCCCTGGTGATGCCCGACAGGCTGCGCTTCGACTTCAACCACTTCCAAGCCCTCAAAAAGGATGAGATATCCAGGGTCGAAGACCTTGTAAATGAGAAGATTAGAGAAGACTCTCCTGTGGAGGCGGATGAGATGCCCCTGGAGGAGGCCAAAAAGAGGGGCGCTATAGCACTGTTTGGGGAAAAATACGGCGAGAAGGTACGCCTGGTAAATATAGGCGATTTCAGCCTGGAGCTCTGCGGTGGCATTCACCTGAGACGGACAGGCGAGATAGGCCTCTTCAAAATTGTGGGGGAAGGTTCTGTAGCGGCAGGTATCCGTCGTATAGAGGCCCTTACAGGCCCCGCCGCCCTTACAAGTGTCAGAGAGAGAGAATCTACCATTGAGAAACTCGCCGGTATGTTAAAGGCCCAGGAGGGAGTCCTTGCAGACAGGGTAGAAGGTCTTCTGGGAGAGGTAAAAAGGCTGGAAAAAGAGGTAAAGAGGTTAAAGGAAGGCGATATAGGTAAAGCGACCGGCGACCTCATCAGCCGGGCCAAGGACGTCTCCGGCGTAAAGATTGTAACAGAAAAGTTGGAGGGGGCCACAGCGGACGACCTCCGCAGGGCGGCAGATACCCTCAAGACCCAGGCGCCGTCCATTGCCATAGTCCTGGCCGCCGCGGAGGACGGCAGGGCGATAATAATAGCTTCGTTGAGCAAGGACCTCGTTAAGCGCGGACTGGATGCCGCGGAGATAGCCAAAGATGTCGCAAAGATTATCGGTGGAGGCGGCGGCGGCAGGGCAGATATGGCACAGGCCGGCGGTAAGCACGCCGACAAGATTGATGAGGCGTTGGATTATTCATATAAACTGATAAGAGAAAAAGTGCTTAGTGGCGGATAGGAAAGAACCGGATAGATGTTTAAAGACCTTTGTAAAACGCACATAGCTGTCATTGCGAGGAGCGGAAGCGACGAAGCAATCTCATAAATGGTTTTTACTAGAGAATGTGAGATTGCTTCGCTTCGCTCGCAATGACAATGCGTAACGTTACTTTAGATTTTCTGCATTTTTCAGAGGTC
>MHZB01000005.1 GCA_001828605.1 Planctomycetes bacterium RIFCSPLOWO2_12_FULL_50_35
GGCTTTGGTCTTTCTCTCTATTCGTAATTTGGGCGGTAGCAAGTATCGGGCTGTCCCTGAGCGTGCTCGTGGGGCAGGTACTGCCCGTTCCCTGGGTCTTACAGTGCACGCTTGCGGGATTAAACATAATCTTTTGGGGTCTTCTTATATACGATGACATAACCTGGAGGTATGGCCAATGACGGATGGATGGTTCCAGAAGGACAAACCTCTCTGGCTTCCGGAGGGGTCTGTAAGGGCGCTGATAACCCTGATGTTGGTAGGGACACTCTGCGTCCTCCTGGTGGCTAATATCGCCTACGAGATTGACAAGGACAGGTTCCACGCCTCTTTGTCAATAATCGAGGCCCTTGCCGGAGTTGCATTCGGTTACTATTTCAACCAGAGAAGCGGAAGGCAGTCCGAAAACGGCATATCCGATCCCCACATACCTGTCAGAAAGAACGTGGGTCCCGGTCAGTTAACCTGAAAGAGCAGAGGAGGCAACATAAGACATGAAAGGCGTGGTATTGGCAGGTGGGCTTGGGACAAGGCTCGGCCCGCTGACAAAGGTAACGAATAAACATCTGCTGCCGGTTTACGACAGGCCCATGATACATTACCCCTTAAAGACCCTGGTAGACGCCGGGATACGAGACGTCATGGTGGTAACGGGCGGTCTCAGTGCTGGCGATTTCCTCAGATTACTTGGAAACGGAAGGGAACTCGGCATCAAAAGGCTCCATTACGCCTACCAGGAGGGTGAGGGCGGCATCGCCGCTGCGCTGGCGCTGGCGGAGGACTTTGCCGATGACGGCCCCATTGCAGTCATACTGGGCGATAACATCTTTGAGAATACCCTGGGGGTACACGTCCAGGCGTTCCTGGAGCAGGAGCGCAGTGCACGGCTTGTACTTGCCAAGGTGAGCAACCCGGAGAAATTTGGCGTGGCAAGATTTAGTACTACTGACTCGCGTCCCGGCGCTGAAGGACCGGCAGGAAAATTGGTTGAGATAGTGGAGAAGCCAGCTGAAGCCCCTTCTGATTACGCCGTTACGGGATTTTATATGTACGACTGCGACGTCTTCGACATCATTCGCGACCTGAAACCGTCCCAGCGGGGAGAACTGGAGATAACCGACGTGAACAACACGTATCTGGGAATGGACGAACTCGAATACGGCATATTGGACGGCTGGTGGATAGATGCGGGCAGCTCGCCGCTGAATCTTGCCAGGGCCACAAGACTGGTAATGAACCGAGAAGGAATTTGCGATTGTCTAAGCCGCTGCAAAAACAATAGGAAGGCGCAGGAGCTGTGCATAGTATGAGATAAAGATTAACTAATCCAGTCTTGCAATAATCGGTAACCGAAGATTCCCCTGACCTCCGGTCAAGGGATATCAAGAGGCCCGAGGGATTACTTGGTAACAAAGAATCCCTTGGGCCTTTTTGTTTACCACTTATAACGACGAGAGGAGGATGAAATGATTGTTACAGTCTATCCTAGAAAAACGAGGCCGGGGCTGTGCTTCGGCAGCCGCGCCCAACGGGACATTGACGAGGCCACTATCTTGCCGGACGCACGATATATGGTCCTTCTCGACAGGGACGACTGCGTCGTATGCGGCAGGCGTCTGAGGAAGGATACTAATCTTCCCTCCACGGAGGGCGTGCAGAGTGGAAACGCCTTTCATCCGGCATGTTCTTCAAATTGCAGGAGGCAGTATCTAGAATGGTTAGACAGCAAATAATATTGGCAGGGATTATTTTATTGCTCACGTCTGGAAGCGGGTGTTCCACCCTTCTGCCGCCCCTTCTTGGGTCTGCGGGCGCCGGTAACGGCAGCAGTAATTCAAAAACGGTAGAGCGCATCTACTCAAAAGGGCTTGATGCCACCGGCGCCGCCAAGACCGATAAGCAGCTTGAGGTAGTCGAAGACCTTACCGAAAAGGCCATGGACAAGGCGTCCTCGCCGTGGGTCTACGACCCGTATCAACCCAGCCTTGCCGAGAAGATCGCATACACCACACAGTTTGCAGGCAAGGCCATAGAGAAGACCGCACCGGTGTTTCCCCTCGCCCCGGTAGTCGGAGGTGGGATAACTCTGCTGGGCAGTCTGGTGGCCACCGGCCTCGGATGGGGACGGCTGATGAGGTCCAGGAAGATGTTGATGCTGGCCGGAAGGGACAAAGAAGAGCTTGAAACGACTACAGGCACGCTCATAGACGGCATAGAAAACTTCTCCAGCGGAAACACCGAGGCAGGAAGGCTGCTGAAGGAACTGATAAAGAACATGTCCATTGCATCCGGCACCAGCACCAAACTCCATAACATGGTGAAGGAAAGGACGTGATGAAACGGCTGGACCTGGGCTGCGGCCCTAACAAGAAGGAGGGATACACGGGGATAGACGTGTACCCTTATCCTTGTGTTGGCGTAGTCAGGGATGTAGACCGTCACGGGCTTCCGTTCGACGATGACTCCGTAGATGGGGTCAGGGCCTGTCATTTTTTGGAACACTGTAATGACCTCATGTTCGTCATGAACGAGATTTGCAGGGTACTGAAGCCGGGCGGCCGCCTGGAGGTCGTCGTGCCCGTTGTAGAAGCAGGCACCGGCGCCTTCCGTGACCCTACACACGTGAGGTATTTCAATAAAGACAGTTTCCTGTATTTCACCGACCACCCCTGGGTCTACCCTGCGCTCGGCGTCAGACCCTTCAGGCTGATAGAGCAAAAGATGGGGCCGGATGACATGACGGTAGTGCTGGAGAAATCTTGAATCAAAATGTGGCGTGCGAGCTTGCTCGCACGTTTAACCGAACGCCAGAAACGACTCACAACACTGGACTTTTACAAAATTGACTAAATACAGGCGCAGTGCCTCTGGGGCAGCGACAGGGAAAGTGCCGGGAATATTGACTCTACTTCTTTGCAGAGCCCTACGGGTACCTCCGGTCTTCGCGCCCGAAAAATCTCGATAACCTTGCGGTACATGCTGAGCCGCGTTTCCGTGGGAATACGCCGTCTCTTGTCCGGGTCGTGATGGTCGTGGCCGAAGGAGAATATCCTACTTCCGTGTCTGGCGAACCTCTTCAGGCCCGGGAAGTACCTCAGAGAGCCAAGGGTAACGTTCTCAAGGGTTTTGATGGCGCAGATATCCTCGGCTATCTCGGCGTATGCGTCCTCCCAGCTGGGGACGGGCACCATGGGGTCTAGGCGTATCCTGACAGGCCAGCCCGCCTCGCTCAGCGTACTGGCCGCAGACAGCCGATCCTCTGGGGACGGTGTGCCATGCTCATAGGCCGCCCACGCAGGCAGAGCATTCACGGAGAAGGTGGTAATTACGGTACGTGAGGGCCTGAAAGTGAGGATGTTTTCTATGCACGTGGATTTCGTAAGGAAGTAGACACGGTGGCCGTAGGGATTGAGGCCGGAATCCTGAAAGATGGGTATAAGCAGCTTGGTAAGCCCCACCTTTTTGTCGTAGACAAGGGAGTCTGCCAGCTCACCAGTTACCAAAATCTGCGGCCGGGTGTATCGCTTAAGCCAGTCCTTGAGTTCCCTCACCATATCAGTATCTAGGTTGGTGAAGATGACGGGCTCAGGCAGGTAGCGAAAGGTGTACTGAAGGTAGCAATACTCACATTTGTAAGGGCAACCATTGGCCCACTTAAGATACCAAAAGTGCGGGCAGCATATGCCGGAAGGGGTCTTGGTGAAGAACTCGATGAACTTACCTTTCCGCTCCCTTTCAGTAACCATTTATCAGGATTATATGGATTTTGCTAATGGCTTTTCAAATAAATTTGGAGGAATTTCAAGATGGTCAAACCTAACGTTTATTGGTTCTATAACCACACCACAAACAACGTGGCAAAAACCGCCGGCTCCGGCTCGGACGGCAACTTCAAGCCCGTCACCACGGGCACGGGCGCATCGGCGTTTACACTGCTGTGGACAGGTTCCGGCGCCAACGACGGCGACCCCAGCGGTACGCGCGACACGATTATAATCCCTACCTCCGGCTCGGTGGAGATAGACAAGACCTTTATAGACAACGGCTCCATCATAGACCAGACACCTCTTGCAGGCACAAACCAGGGCAAGCAGCAGGGCGGCGACAGCAGGTACGTCTTCTGCATCCATATAGCAGGCCAGACACAGTCTAAGGCGTTTCTGGAGTTCTGGGACAACGACAGCCACAACAGCTTCAACTCACGGGTGTTGGGCTCCGGTGCGGCAGGCAGCTCTTATATACATGGTTCCGCCACCACCTACTCGAGTCCGGGTTCAAGCGACTGGGCTGGAGGGGCTGTCAGGCTGGCTGGTTCCGGTTCCGGCAATCGTCTGGAGTTGTCTTCAGCCAACGTCCCGTCCGGCGGTGCAGACCTGTACTTTAACCTTGCGGTAAGGGTGCCAGCCACGGCAAGCCCGTTTTCAGAAAACCCGGTATGCACACTGAGATTCTCTTATTCTTAACAAATACGGTAGGGGCAATTCATGAATTGCCCCTACCGCGGAATAAAGGAGGCGCGAACGGCATGAAACCAGAGGCGGAACTGATGCGGTTTGTTGTAACCTTTCAAGACGGAGGGGTGGCGGAGGGTTCGCCGCTGGGCTCGTTGGACACGGGATGGAACAATCTCCCGGATAAGCCCATAGAGAAACTGGCGTACACCAACCCCTACGGCGACCAGATAGTGCTCCAAGGCTATCGGGAGTATAACCACATGGTGGAGTGTGTTCAGCACATAGGCGGCAGGCCGCACGTCACGGACGTCTACCTGATGGGCGCCGGCCGCAGCGGTGGGGGCGATACGGTGGTGGTATATAAGCTTACGGCCTTTCAGAAGTCCGCTGAAGACCCATTTCAGGCAGGGGACGTCAGCGTACGGGTCTGCCCCCGCGGACAGGAGTATCTCGGCTCAGAGACCTGGGGCTGGAGGAGGGGAATACATCCAGATTAATATAGGGGCAACCTGGCGGGTCGCCCCTACAGATTAAACGTGGCAGCAAGCTGCCACGCTACATAAGAAAGAATTGGGGGTAGGTCAAGGCCACGCCTTGACCGTAAATTAACGGAAACGAAAACACGGAGGGAAATATATTATTGTGAGGTCATGGTGTAACCATGACCTATCCGGCTGGGGCCGTAGGGGCAGGGCAAGCCCCGCCACTACATAAAGAAATGGGATGAAGGCGATGAAGGATACACTAACTAAAAAATCCGACCCGTTGTTCCTGATCAAAGGCAGAAACAGGCAGCTCTTGGACGAGGTGGAGAAATTCTTCAAAAACCTCCCGCTCGGCCACTCCAGTTATCAGATAAAGAATTTCATTATCGGGCAGTTCGAAAAGTGCTCTGCCGACAGGGCGCACAGGCAGTGCCTGACCGAAATCCACACCAGATACCACAGCCTGCTTGACATGCACTACCAGTACCGCAAAACCGAGCTTGAGATAGAGACCGAGGCGGTGAACGTGCGGGAGTACGGCTACAAGCTGGATAACGTGGCGAGTGACCAGTTTGAGCGTGAGCGCCTTGAGATTTCCATAAAGAAGGCCCAACTTGAGGTCGGCATGAAGGAGTGGAGTCTCTTAAACATAAAGAAGGCCATCGGTGAGACCCTGCGGGAGATAAGGCATTTCAAAGACGAGATGGACCGGCTCGCCCCGTTGAGGAAATTCCCCGGCGGCTATGAGCAGGCCGAGCCGGAATACTGGCAGGGCGAATACCTCCGCAGATTTATGCAGGGGAATAGGGGCGAGAACCTCCCGCAGATACCGGAGGCCGAAAAGGAAAGGCTTATTGAGTCTCTACAAGAAAAGGTAAAACGGTTGTCAGGGGCTAGGGTCCAGGGACCAGAGGCTAGGGATTGCTAACCCCTAACCCCTGACCCCTGAATAACAGGAGATAGTGATGGCTAATACATGGACAACAAAGACAGCCTTGTTGGGTACCAGAAGTACCCATGGCGGCGGGCAGTGTGGAATTGGAACTAACACAGCCTATCTTGTTGGTGGTATCGCAAGCGGAGGTGTTGAGGGCGGTAGTGCGGTTGATACCAATGAGGAATACTCCCAGTCTGGAGATAGTTGGGCTGGTAAGGCTGTTCTGGCCGGACCGAAGAAATTCGGCGCAGTCACGTCAATAGGAACAGATAAATTGTACTATTTCGGGGGTCAGTATCCTACTAATCCGACAGTCAATAACGCTGAGTATTCAAAAACTGGTAATAGTTGGAGTAATAAGACTGTATTGCCTGCCGCCACAGACCGGACTTGTGCCGGAGCCATAGGGGCGGATAAAGCCTATCATTATAACGGTGCGGATGGGGTACATCGGGAATACAGTCAGTCAGGTGATTCTTGGGCAACAAAGACTTCTACCTCTTTTACAGGCTGGCCAACCTATCAATCTGTATTCGAGTCATCTTCTGACACACTGGTTTTTTGTCACGGGAAAAAATACGGTTCTGCTGGCGGCACTAACGAGACCAGAGAGTATAGCCAATCCGGGAATTCCTGGACCAACAAGACAAATGCACCCTACTCCCGTAGAGGTTGTGGTAACGGACAATCATCAAATAAGGGTTATGTCTATGGTGGATGTCATGGCACGGGCGGAACGCTAGCTAGTGATGTTCGTAATTATACGGCGGAATACGACCCAAGCGGCAACAGTTGGGTCACAAAGGCTGATATGCCAGGTAACAGGGGACTTGTGGGCAGCGCCTCGCTTGGAACATATTACACCTACGCCTTCGGCGGTTATGACAGTGCGGCTAACCACGTAAACACCAACTACCAGTACACCGCCGCCGATCCGCCAACGTACGATGCGCTGGAGGATTTAAGGTCGTTCCTCGACGCCCGGTGGCCCTTTGCGATGGACGACCTTAAGCTGGTACTCGAGGCACTCGGCTGGTCTCTGGAAGACCTGCGGTCCGAGATACAGACGCGGGCATATACCGTCCTGGAGGACCTGAAGGTCGAACTCGGCGGAAATGTCTGGGGCTTTGAGGACTTAAGGTCGTTTCTCGACGGTCATGCCCAGTCACTGGAGGATTTCAGGGCCGACATCACCACTTCAGACCTGGTTTTCGGTGACCTGCGCTGCGAACTCAAGACCAGAGACACCCAGGGGCCCTACGTCTTTAATTACCCAAGCCCCCCACCCGGACAAACCGGCGTGCCGGTAAACGCCGATATCGCACTCACAATCAGGGATGACGGCTGGGGTGTGGACATAGACAGCGTGTGGGTGGAGGTGGACGGCATCCGGTATAAGAAGGGAAACCCCGGCTTC
This sequence comes from Planctomycetes bacterium RIFCSPLOWO2_12_FULL_50_35, assembly GCA_001828605.1. Lineage (GTDB taxonomy): Bacteria > Planctomycetota > Brocadiia > Brocadiales > Bathyanammoxibiaceae > 2-02-FULL-50-16-A. The sequence continues at coordinate 7,294 of MHZB01000005.1, forward strand.
AGCTACTCCGGCACACCCAGGGAATACGTCGTCACCATAGACCCTGCCGCGGACTTTGAGTACAACCGCAGCGTCAGCGTCAGGGCGTTCGCAGCCGACCTGGCCGGAAATCCCGGACTGAATCTTGTAATGCAGTAGCAAACAAGGCGTGTTGAGGTCAGACCCTGCACCTCTGTGAATAAAAACCCCTGTAGCGTCTGGTCTCCGTACCAGACGGCGGTGCGACCGCTGCGAGCGGCGTCCGATGCGGAAATCGGACGCCACATTGGTATTTTTTGCATTAAGAGAGCTCTGAAAAAGTAGTTTAATCATCAATTCCATGGGTAGCCGCAGGCTTTAGCCTGCGTTATGCGCACCCATAAAGGGTGCGGCTACATTTACACCTTCAATTTTGCTATTTTTGCAGAGGTCTCAAAATGAGACCTCTGCAAAAGTCAATTTGTTGGATGTTGTCATTCTGAGCGAACCCCGTACCGAAATGGTACGGGGCGAAGCGAAGAATCCAGCAGTAGGGGCAATTCATGAATTGCCCCTACCCCTTAGGTCATTCCACTCCCTAAGAACAACGATTTTGCAGACCTTTTCAAATGTCTCATGGACAAGAAATCATGTTAAGACTTCAAGGTTTTTATTCACAATATGAAAACGTAAAGACTTCACAGGCGAACCAAGAGGCCCTTGAGAGGATAGGGGCGGATATGGTCCACCTGTACAATAAGGGTACTGGCGTAAGGGTAGGGTTGGTTGACTCAGGCATCTCCAACCACGTGGCCTTCAGGGACCGCATAAAAGGCGGATGGGATTTTGTAAGAAATCAGGCACCCGACGGCACCGACGGATTTGGCCACGGTACGTTTCAGGCCGGTATCATTGCCGCCGGCGGCAGACCGTTCATTGCCTCAAGGCCCGGCGGGCCGCTCGATTTGGGTATAAAGGGTGTAGCGCCCGAGGCGCACCTGTACGACCTGCGGGTATCGGACGACGATGGGCTTGTGACCTGGGACCGCGCGGCCGCTGCCGTAGCTTGGGCGATAGGAAACCGAATAGAGATACTTTACCTTGGATTCGGCTCCACTAATTATAATCAGGCGCTCAGCGAAGCCCTGGACAGGGCATACCGGGCTGGCATAATCGTGGTAGCGCCGGTGGGAAGTACGTATGCCAGCCACACCAACACCGGCAGTGATTGGCCGAGCATTATCCCGTCGGCCCTCTTCCCTGCGAGGCATCCGAAGGTGATAGGGGTGGGAGAGGTGGACCTGAGAGACAGGCCCGATCATTGGGAATATATCTGGATTCCAGACAGGTTTCCATGGCAAGGGCCGGCACTGGTGCGATTCTACCATGCAAGGGACGGCAGCACGGAACTGGTCGCACCCGGCGGCGGCATGATTACGTACAACTCGGAGCTTGATGTGGGTGTCGGTTCTACCGTCGGCACAAACAGTATGGGCCTCGGACTTGGCACATCAATCAGTGCGGCGTACGCGGCGGGAGTGGCGGCCCTTATTATAACAGGCGGGACAACTTCCGATACCGAAGGGGTAAGACAAAGACTCGTCAATACTGCCACCATATTGGCAAGCAAGGGATTCAGTGACGAGACAAACCGAAAGATATACGGACGCGGGCTTATTAATGCGCTTCTGGCAGCGCCGCCCGCATCCATAACCTCTGACAACATTGAGAGGCAGCGGAGGGAACTTGGAATAGGTACGGACGGTCGGGGCAACAAAGCGATGGTAACCACCCTTGCAAACATACCTCCCAGGGTTACCGTACCGGCCGATCCAATCCCATATCTATCCAGATACCCCTCCCCCAGAAACGGAGAGACCAACGTCCCCGTTGACAACCCCGTAAGGTTTACGGTAAAGAGCGACACCGTGGGTATTGATATAAGTACGGTTAGGGTTAAGATAAAAGGAGAGGTGTACAAGTGCGGCGCCCCTGGGTTCTCATTTACGGGGAACCGACGCAGCTACGACATAGAGGTAAGACCGGTCTCAAGCGGATGGAACTATGAAGAGACCGTAGACGTTGAGATAGAGGTCTGGGACCTGGCAGGAAGACCGGGACTTGTCTACGAAAGGATACTGAGATAGTGTATGGATAAGTAAGGCAACGTGGGGACAGGTCTTTAGACCTGTCCGTATTGGACAGACCTGAAGGATGCCCCTATGTCAATAACTTAGTTTTAATGAGAATTATAATAAATTAAGAAAAGTTAGGTCTTAACCAATATGGTGAGGATGATGGTTACCCACATGGTGAGGATGATACCAACAAGCCATTTGAAACTGGAATCTATCTTGGAGGTAAGCTCGGTGCGGACACGGCTTATCTCATTGCTCAGCTCGGTGCGTAGGGCCTTTATTTCTGAATCCAATATTCTCACCGCTGACTCAACGGCGGAAAGCCGCTTATCCATCTGTTCCAGGATACCCTCTATTCGGGCCTGTCTTTCCTCCAATTGCGGCGTAACATGCCTCCAGGCAAAATTTAGCCGTTTAGCGGCAACAAGTCAAGGATAATCACAGGTACATCGTGGCGTAATGTCACAACATATAACGTAGATTACCATGGATGAGATAATCCCTAATCTATTTATTACTGAACGCCTGGTGGCTAATAACCTTCCTGAAGATGCGTACCAGGTGCTCCTCCTGAGCCTTACTCCACTCAAGAGAGAGCACGTCCATGTGGCCGTTGATGACGCCGTCCCGTGGTCATGTGAAATGCTGCAGTTCATCGTAGACACGATCTCGGAATGGTTGGCCGATGGAGAGCGCGTCTGTGTTGCATGCGACGCAGGAATTTCCAGGAGCGCTGGGGCGGTTACCGCCTACCTGGTCTCTCAGGGCATGGACGTTGACGGGGCCTTGAGGCTTGTGAAATCGAAGCGTTCCATAACGAAACCCCATCCACTGATAGTGGAGTCTATTATCAGATGTTCATCGCAGAAGAAAGATTAAGGACAGAGACAAGGGCGGGCAGCGCCTGGGAATTTTCATTCTCAACGGGGCTGGCCCCGGAGTGGTCGCTTGACGCCGAGATAGGCGCCAGACTGCCGGAGATCTCTCTGGAAGGACTTTGCTCCGGCATACAGGCTGGACGCACCTATGAGTTCGCCTTCCATACGGGTGTGGCCGGGGACTGGATGCTCAGGTGTAACGCCGCTGCCGCCGCCACGTTTAATTTCGGCTTCGAGACGGAGTTCCCTCAGGAATGGTTCCTGAGGACGGACGTAAAGACCCACAGCCCCCTGCGCCTGAGCTTCACCACCGTATTCGACCAGTCAAAGAGACGGCTTGGCGAGGAAAGACTGGAGCTGTATCGCGCCGGCAAGACAGACCACGAGTCGCTGATAATCCCCGTGAACTGGTACCAGAAGGGCACCGTGAGGGCTTTCGGTCTCGACCTGTGGTTCTCAAGACTGCAAATAGCCGAGCCTGCGGACGATGTAAGACTCTCGGCCTTCGCACTGGGCGGAGACAATCGCCTTGGACAGGAGGTTGTTGACAACGGACACATTGAAGTAAAAACCTCGGACCAGTCCGTTTATACGCCCCTTGCCGCAGGGACGGAGTTTAGTGTCGGCCCGATGTGGGCCAACAGCAAAAGGACGCTGGATTTTAGGCTCTCCATGCCCGGTTCCGCCGCTTCCATCGGTCTGGTCTTCGTTGGGCTGAGGCTGGAATTTCTTCGCAGCGTGGTCTACGGCTCGGCCCCGTTCGGACGGGCCGCCTATGGAGAGTTCCGGCGCAGAAAGCCCGAAACGGTATTGGTTAAACTGCACATTATGAGTTGAAAATAGAGGTGATAGAATGCCTGACGCAATAGAAGACATTAAAATGGACGTAAGGGTCGCCGTGGAAACTGCGGCGTTCACCACCGAGGTAAACCGCAGGGACAGTCTCCAGTACATCACTGCGGAGTTTCACATCATACCCTCCGACTCTCCGTACAGGGTGAGGCTGGACGAGGTGCCGGACAAGGAATCGGGCGTTAACATCACAAACTTTGCCGAGACGCCATCACTTCCCACTCAATCGGGTGAGTTCTACGTGGACTGGGTGATGGGATACGTCTACTTTCACAGCTCGGACGTCGGAAAGGTGGTGAACCCACAGTATTTTGGGCGCGGCTCTCTTATTGACGCCACGGACATAAATAATATCGCACGGGAGCTCATCTTTGCCAGACAGATTACGCAGCGCATCAGACCTGCGGCACAGGACGCGCCGAACCGGTCCATCAAGATAGACAGGGGCTCGTTCCTGATAGGAAACACCGAGGTAACCTTCCTGGGCAATAATAACGTCAGGCTCGGCCCGGCGGGAGAGTTCGAGGTGTCCGCAATGCCGGCAGGGCACTACAACAAGGTCTTGTTTACGGTTGGCGCCTCGGTCAGACTGAAAAAATACGAGGGCATCCCCGCTACCACTGCCGGTACTGTCCAGCCACCCGCCTTCCCCGGTGGTGAGATGCCCGTCTGCATCGTCACCGTGCAGGATAACGGCACTGCCGCCGCAGGTACGATAAACAACATCACCGCCTCTGACGTGAAGGACACAAGAATATTTCTCCAGGTGCCGAAGATAGAGCACAGGTACCTGACCGTATACCACGAAGGGGCGCCTGCCCAGGGAGAGATATTCTTCGACGGTTTCTCCTTCAGTGAGGACATTACAATAGACAAGATTACCATCCACGCCAGGAGCGCACCCAGAGGCGGCAGTTTACAGCTAGACCTGATGAAGAACGGCTCCGCCCAGGGCCGCACCGCCATGCTGGGCCAGGATAACCTGTCGGGCACAACCGACATTCAGCCCATAAGCTACAGCCCGGACGATAAGTTTGGCCTGAAGATTCTGACCTCCGACCCCCAGCAGCAGGCAGAGGGGCTTAGCGTGGTGGTGCATTATTACCTTGTCTAGATTCATCTGCTAATACTGACACCTCTGCAAAAGTCTTGCAGTGACATGATGTCATCCTTCACGAAGTGAAAATCCGGCAGGGGCATCCGCTCTCAGGCGGACAATATGCCCCTGCAATTTAGCCGCCCTGTTCCCTCAGGATAAAGAGACCTCTAAAAAACTCCATCCATCTGTAATTCTGAGGGAACTTAGCGACCGAAGTGTAGCGTTGGAGCTTGCTCCAACGTCCAGCGTGGCAGCAAGCCTTCTGCCCGAGCCCTTCGATAGACTCAGGGGCTATTGTAGGGGCACGTTGCAACGTGCCCCTACTCCGAACCGCTTAGGCCGAGGGCTGCCACGCTGCATAAACCAGATTCTTCGCCTCGCCCGGAATGACAGCGCCAAGCAAATTGACTTTTTCAGAGGTCTCATACTATCCTTTTTGATGTACTCCCCAGAAAGAATGAATTTCTTCCTACTTATACTATACGTAGCATGTATTTAGTAATCACATACAAGGCATAGCTGTTCTTTCTTGTGAAGGACCACTGCACGGGCTATAATATTAATAGAAAGAGGGCCTTGCCCTCTTTCGAAATTTTAGGAGACGCACCATGAAGTTAATGTTAGCCACATTAATAGCATTGAGTCTGGGACTCTACGAGCTTCCGCGCGTCGAGTATACAAGCGGTGTGGCAGGTGCAAAGCAGGCTGCTTACGACGTGGAGATGTATCTCGATAGGGCAAGAGAGGCCGTGGAAGATGTCCATATATGGGGCAAAATCTCTGCTGAGGTATGGGATGAGTACAAGTCTCTGGATGAATGCACCGTACACTCCCAGCACCTGTTCGTGATGTCTGTATTATTCTACGACGAGACGCCGATAGAGAATCCCTATGGCCAATTCGTAACACAATCTTCTTATGAAATGGTAACGAAACTTTTGGAGCTGCAAAGGCTGTTGTTCAGGGAGGGGATTGAAGTACCGAGGCCGGCGGAAGGCCTGCTGGCAAGCGCACATCAGCCGTAAGGTGTAACATGTTCGGAACATCCAGGATGTTTGTGGCGATAATGGTAACGCTGATGTCCCTTTTCCCTCTTACCACGGTAGTGGCGATAAGCGAACTGGAAGACGCCAAAGAGACAGCCCTCATGGTGGAAGATTATGTCGAAAAGGTACAGGCAGAGGCGGAGGGCTACTTTTCAAAAGGTAGGATAGATAAAGAGACGTGGGAGAGATATTGCACCATCAATCAGTACGCTAAAACAACATTGCGTACCATGATTATGGCCGTCCTATTCTATGAAGAGGCGCCGAACGATACGCACC
>MHZB01000006.1 GCA_001828605.1 Planctomycetes bacterium RIFCSPLOWO2_12_FULL_50_35
TAATATCCGCGCGGGTAGAAAACCACCCGGTCTGAGACCCCAGCACCTCCAGGCCGTAAAGGCCGTACAAGAGATCTCCGGCGCCGTCGTAAATGGGGCTGAGGTCGGCTCCAGGTCTATTACGTTCACACCCGCCGGCATAACCCCCGGTGAATACCTGTTTGAAATAGGCACCGCAGGTTCTGTATCGTTGGTGTTGCAGACCGTACTCCTCCCCCTTGCACTTCTAAAGACGTCCGGAAGACGTTCCAAGATACGTATCCTGGGCGGCACGCACGTACCGTGGAGTCCCTGCTTTCACTACCTGAAGTTTCAGTGGCTCAGATACATTAAGAGATTGGGGCTGGACGTAGACCTTGAGATGGTAAGGGCGGGATTCTATCCACGCGGCGGAGGCGAGATATTTGCCGAGGTGAGGCCGGAGGCTGAGGTAAGACCGCTGGCATTGGAAGAAAGGGGCCTGCTTAAAAGAATAAGCATAATCTCCGCAGTCAGCAATCTGCCGGAGCACATACTCCGAAGACAAAGGGAGCAGGCAGAGATGAGGCTTGCTGACAGCAAAATATCCTGTCCGATAGACATAAAAGAAGAGAATATGCCTGCTGCCGGTAAGGGTACGATGCTGCTGCTGATAGCGGAGTTTGAGCACTCTCAGTGCTGTTACTACGGTCTTGGGGCAATTGGCAAGCGCGCCGAGACGGTGGCGGACGAGGCAGTGGACGGGCTGTCAAACTTTCTGAAAACGGAAGGTGTGGTGGACGAGCATCTGGCAGACCAGTTGGTGCTCCCACTCGCCCTGTCTAAAGGACGTTCCTGTTTTGTTACGCCTAAAGTCACCCGACACCTCCTGACGAACGTGGAAGTGATAAAGAAATTCCTGCCCATAAGGATAGAGGTGGAAGACATGGGGGAGAAAGGTGGTATGGTGAGAATTGGCGGATAATAGGAATAGTCTTACTGTGCCTCGGGGGTCTTTTCCACCTTCTCCACCTTTTTTTCTTCTTCTTGCGGCTTTCCCATGCGTGTGCGCATCTGCGGCATAACGTAGCCGAGGATAAATATGACCGGTTTCTGTCTATACTGGGGCTGTTCCTCGTAAATCCGTGTGACAAGGTCGCTCATTTCGTCTACGGTTAGGTCCATAAGACCGTCCAGCATCTCTTTGTTGTCCGTCTTCGTGGTGCTCAAGAGCATAAGGGTGTCTACCACGCCGCGCACGTAGGCCTCTCTGAGGGTCTTCTCTTCCCGGGAGACTTGGTCCCTAAGCTCCTCCGCTTCGTAGGGGTCCGTAGGCATCTTGAACTGCCTGGCGTAGAACCAGTCGTGGTAGGTCATCCACATTGTGGCAGAACATGGTTTCGGCAGCGTTATGGTAACTAGAACCGCTATCAGGCTCAAGATTGTCAGCGCCTTCATAATCCCTCCTGCAGATATTTATAGACCTCTGCAAAACTCTGTTTTCCTGGAGTTAAATACAGCCTACCTTCCCCCTCGAAGGTAAGGGTTCTTCGCTGTAGGGGCGTATCACAATACGCCACTACGGCCCGAGAAATCGGGCAGCTACATTTTAGGAGGATAAGGTTCACGAAATTTATTTCGTTGAACCAATCCGCCTGAGGCGGATAAAGGGTGTTGTCTGCCAGACAAGTTTTCGGCATCTTGCAGTGGTTACACTAGGTCAATACACCAGCGATGCGAAAGAAATTTCTGTAAAACCGTTCTGCCCGTTCATTGTAGGCAGTTGAATTTTCCTCGCTCTGCCTCGCTATTTTTTTAGGGTCAACAGTGTCCTTTAGTGAATCCAATTCTTTTGTGTAGGCGTCAATCCACTGGTTTATCATTGGGGGCGTTACCTCAAGATGGAACTGGAGACCGTATGCGTTTGTGCCCATCCTGAATGCCTGGTTGGGGCATACGCCGGATTTTGCAAGATGCTTACCGCCCTTAGGTATCTCAAAGGTGTCGCCGTGCCATTGGAAGACGAGGAGTTTTTCCGGCAGTCCTTTAAATAAGGGGTCTGTCTGGCCATCCTCGGTCAGCGAGACGTCCAACCAGCCTATCTCCTTCGCCGGTGCCTTGGTCACCTTGGCACCGGTGGCCTTGGCAATGAGTTGTGCGCCGAGGCATATACCAAGGACGGGGACGTTCTCCCGCACGGCCCTCTTTAGAAAGGCGTCCTCCCACCCGAGAAACGGGTATACCTCTTCATCGTCATAGACGCCCATTGGTCCGCCCAGGCTTATGATGGCAGAGAAGTCATCGGGTTCTTCTACATAAGAATCCTCGAGGAAGGCGTTTACTACCTGATAGGGGACGGCGTTCTTTTCCATAAAATCGCTCAACGTGCCAGGTCCCTCTATGTCTATATGCTTTATTACGAGTACAGGATTATCAGGTGTGATCATCGGCTACCTTGAATACGCAGTAATGTCCGCACATGGAGCATACGTTGTCGTTGTCCGAGGTGGGCCGGGTGGCCCTGAAGCTCTCCGCCCTTTCTCTATCAATGCAGGTGGCAAACTGCCCCTCCCAGTTGCGTTCCCGCCTCATCTGGGACATGGTCTTGTCCCATTCCCAGGCGGATTTTATGCCCTTTGCTATGTCTGCGGCGTGAGCGGCTATTCTGGCGGCCATAACGCCGTCCCACACGTCCTGCACCTTGGGCAGACTGAGGTGTTCGGAGGGTGTCACGTAGCATAAGAAGTCAGCACCGGCACTAGCGGCTATGGCACCGCCTATGGCGGAGGTGATATGGTCGTAACCGGGCGCCACGTCGGTAACTATGGGACCAAGGACGTAAAAAGGTGCTCCGTGGCAGAGTTCCTTCTGGAGCTGTACCTGAGCGGTGATCTGGTTAATTGGCACGTGGCCGGGACCCTCTATCATCACCTGTACCCCTTTCTCCACGGCCCGCTGACACAGTTCAGCCAGCACGTTGAGTTCGTATACCTGTACCCTGTCAAATGAATCGGCCAGCGCCCCGGGTCTCATACCGTCTCCAAGGCTGAGGGTAACATCGTGCTCCCTGGCTATGTCCAATAGTTCGTCGTAATTCTCATAGAGGGGATTTTCCTTGTTGTGCGTTGCCATCCACTCTACCAGGAACACACCCCCTCGGCTAACTACGCCGCAGACCCTCTTGCTCTCGTTGAGGAGTTTCAGTATCCCTTTTGTGGCGCCGCAATGCACGGTAACGAAATCAACCCCGTCCTCGCAGTGCCTTCTTACGGCATCGAGCATGTCCGCAGCCTTCATGGCCTTGATGATGGAGGGGCCTCTCGTTGATGCGTCAACCACCGCTTCATATATCGGCACGCTGCCTACAGTGATGGTTGACTCCTCCATCACCCTCCGCCTTATTTCTCTAAGGTTGCCGCCCGTACTGAGGTCCATTACCGCATCTGCGCCGGCCTTCTCGGCGGCCTTGAGCTTTTCTAACTCCTCCTCTATCCGGTGATAGTCTTGTGAGGTGCCGATATTTGCATTGACCTTTGTTCTCAGACCTTGTCCTATGCCCAGGAGGCCCTTTGGCTTCCCTACGTTCCTACGGTGGTTGCAGGGTATCACCACCTTCCCTTCGGCAATATTCTTCCTGAGCGCTTCCGTGTCGTAGCCCTCGTCCTTGGCCACACGGCGCATCTCTTCGGTTATTATGCCTTTTTTTGCCTTAAGCAGTTGTGTCATGTTGTATCCTGTAATCGGCCACTGGAGACCGTCTTTACCCTTGTCAAAGAATAAAACCTGGCCACCTCGTCCTTGGTGAGACGTCGGTATCTTCCTGTTTTAAGCCTCGGGTCCGACAGCCAGCCTATTGCGATTCTTTTAAGGGACCTGACTGTAAGCCCAAGTTTGGCCAGTATCCTGCGTACTTCCCTGTTACGCCCCTCACGGAGCGTTATCTCAAAAATGGTGTTGTTCTTTCCCCGCCTGAGGACTTTAACTTTTGCAGGGAGTGTCTTGCCTTCGGAAAGCCAGACGCCCTTGTTCAGCGACAATTTAATACCGTCCTCATCAATCTGTCCGCCCACCTCTACACGATACGTTTTCGGAACGCCATACCGGGGATGGCACAGTAGATTTGTAAGTATGCCGTCGTTGGTGACTATTATCAGTCCTTCGCTATCCTCGTCAAGCCTGCCTACGGTATACACCCTCTGCGGGACGTCTTGAAGGAGGTCTGTGGCGACGGGTCTGTCAAACTCGTCGCGGCTGCTGCACACGAAGCCCTTCGGTTTATTGAGCAGGTAGTAGACCTTTTTCTCACTGCCGATAAGAACACCGTCACAGCATATCTTACTCTTTTGAGTGTCCACCGTGACGCCCATCTTCCGTACAGGCTTTCCATTAACCGTAACGTGACCGCTGGCAATCAATCTCTCACACTGCCTTCTGGAGCCTATGCCCGCGTTTGCCAATATTTTTTGAAGTCGTTCCATAATGTTATATCGTTTATTAAATTAGAAGGGCGGACTGGACTTGATGATTTTACACCGTCCGTGCGGGCACAGCTTATAGCCTTGGAGTGCGGCAGGGATTAGTACCGACTCACCCGCCGAGACTTCAACGGCCTCAGACCGTCCGTAGGCAATCTTACTTAAGCCTTCTATAACAGTAAGGATGTGGAACGTGCGCATGTCGTCTATGTCGCACTGCACGTCCAATTCCAACGATTCCAGTACAAATTTCTCGCATTTAAGGAGCAGCTCTCTCTTTCTTGGAGGCGGGCTGAGTAGAATAGGTTGCATCTTGTCCTGTTTGTGCCTAGTTGGCGATGCAAAATCTATCACGTCAAGGGCCTTTTGCACGTGCAATTCTCTCGGCCGACCCCAATCATACAACCTGTAGGTAACGTCTGAGTTCTGTTGTACCTCAAGCAGGATTATACCGGGGCCGATGGTATGTACAATGCCCGGCGGTATGAATATCACGTCGCCCGGCCTGACGGATAAAAGGTTTAAACAATTTTCTAAGTTGCCGTTACCCAGGGAGCTCTCGAGGTGCTTTCGTGTCATGCCGGGTCTAAGACCGCGTATTATCCATGCCCCGGGCTCGGTGTGTATTATATACCATGCCTCCATTTTCCCGGACTTGCTGGGGACCTCGTGAGCTCTAACATAAGCATCATCAGGATGGACCTGAATGGACAGCCTGTCTGCCGTGTCAATGAGCTTTATTAAGATTGGGAATCTGTTCTCGCTGCGTTTATGCCTGTACTCATATCCCAGCACGTCGTTCATCCTCGGACCGTCCAGGAGTTGGCGTAAACGCATGTCCTTATAGACGCCGTTGGCGATTATACTGTTGTCACCGTCACGGTCAGTAATCTCCCAAGACTCGCCGATGCCTCCGTCGGCGGGCACGTCTTTTCCGAAGAAACTTCCCAATCTGCTGCCGCCCCAGGGGGTCTTCTTAAAGATACTTTTGAATTTTAATGGATACAGATTGCTGACCATGCACCTACGCCTCTCCAGCCTTGCCACCCGGATTTTGTGCGGCAAACGCGGGGAAATGGTCTTTTAGGAAGTCGTGCAACCCGCTTGCCATATTCGCCACGTCATTTTTCTCGTAGATATAGTTTGCGGATTGAGCGTCTTCCCGTAGATACCACCAGGACACGACCTTATTGTGCGTGGATTCGTCGTAAACCCTCTTGCTAAGGAGCTTGTCATTGAGGTCGCCTACGGTATCCCACTCCTTAACCGGAATTTCATGTTTGGAGCACATCCACCTCAACGCCTCTTCCAGCACGGCGCCGCAGAGTACTGCGGCGGCATCCTTGTGTTCCTGAGAGAGCTGCACCTGAGCCTGCCACAGCATATTTCCCAGTATCCTAATACCGGAGGAATCCCCCGCCTCGCGCGGCTCTTCTTTAACGGGTCCCTTCGCAGGTACTTTTCCCACCTTCTGACGAAGCTTCTTCGCCGGTCGCAGCTTCATCTTTTCTTCAACGATGAGCGCAGGCGGTTTCCCTGTTTCAGGCTTTTCCTGGGTTTTTTTTGCTTCTGCTGTTACTGTAGAGGTCTCTTCTGTAGGTATGTCCGCAAACTTTAAGCGAGGAGGCTCAGGTCGTTCCACTTTTTCTTTCTCTTGTATGGCCGCAGGTGGTTTTTTCACATCGGGTTTCTTCAGTGACTCTGTTTCTGCAGCGGCAGGTAATTCAGCTTCTTTGAGAAACGATTCCTCCAACGATATTTTAATAGCCGTGAGCACGCCTATTCCTATATTGCAGCTCGGCAGTGTGGGTTTTGCCGTGCGGGCAGTAAAATCCTTGTAATACTGACTGTCTTCGCCAAATTCCTCCAGTATAAAGTCCAGTGAGCTGACCTTCCACTCGTCAAAGGCTTCCTCATGGAGGCCCCCGGCAGACCCGAACATGCCCCTCACGCCCTTTCCCTTGGCTATGAGCGTATCTAACCTCTGCAAAGTGTGTGTCTTAGGTATTACTTTTATTTCAGGGCTGGGCCGTGTCGGCGACTGCGCCTTCTCTTGTTCAACGGCGGCTGCCGGTGTTCTTTCTTTTTTAGGCTTCTCTTGCGGCACTGTCTTTACCGCGGCAGACGGTTCATCTTTTTTCGGACGAGATTCCTCCAGTAACCTCCTGATAGCTGTAAGTGTATCTATTCCTATGTCGCAACTCGAGAGCGTTGGTTCGGTTACACGCATAGTGAAGTCCCTATAGAACTGACTGTCTTCACCCAGTTTCTCCAGTATAAAGTCTTGTGAGCCGGTTCTCCACTCCTCAAAGGCTTCCTCGTAAAGGTCTTCGCCAGACTCTAACATGCCCCTTACTCCATTTCCTTTGGCTAGGAGGGTGTCTAGTGTATTAATGGTGCTCGTATCATATTTAATGGCATTCATAAACTAACGGCCTTCATTCCCTTTTGCGTCGTTATCTGATACTTGCTCCGGGACGCACGTCCTTCTCAGGGCTTAGTATGACTACCCTCCCTGCGTCCTGGGCTGCAAGCAGCATACCCTGGCTCTCTACGCCCCTGAGTACTGCCGGGGTTAGGTTATTTACAATAATTATCTTTTTCCCGATTAATTCTGCAGGGCTGTAATGGCCCTTCAGCCCGGCAACCAGTTGTCTGTCCTTTATGCCGTCCCCGGCGTCTATCTTGAGTATAAGGAGCTTGTCGGCATTCGGGTGGTTCTCTACGGACTTTACCTCCGCAACCCGCAGGTCTATACGGCTGAAATCATCTATAGTAATCAAATTGGTGTCCATATTGAAAAATTCTATCAGAAGCCTTTCTGAGTAATCAAGGAAAAACGAATTCGCCCCAATATTGCGTATATTATACAGCGCAACCCGGACATTTACAAAGGTTAGACATGCCTTAGGTCTTCTGGAAATTTGGTATTTTTGTCCATTACGAGAGCCTCTGGAAAACCATATACAAATGTCATTCTGAGAGAATGTAATGACCGAAGAATCTGGAAGTAGCGTCCGATCTCCATATCGGACGATGGTAAAGGCATCTGGTACGAAGACCGTTCGGCTGAGGCTTCGACGATGAGCTCAGCCGAACCGCTCACGGCCTAAGCCAGACGCTACAATGTAGCGTTGGAGCTTGCTCTCCACCTGAGGCAGAAAGAATCCCCAAGATATTAGGGTTTCCTGAAGATGAATCTGTCCTGTTATTGTAGTGGCAGAGCTTGCTCTGCATAGGGTCGAGCAAGCTCGACCACTACAGTATAGCGTTAGTAGCTGCCCCATTTATGGGGCGCATTTTGTAAATAGCCTGATGAATCAGGCAACTACAGTTCGGGTGTTGTAGGGCTATACCAGAGGTGGAATCGTTTACAACAAACGTAAAATTGCTTTACCCTAAAGCATGAATGGGTACAGTGAACGCGCTCTGGCGGCAGAGTTGTTGATGACAAAAAATCAACGACCATAAAGGTCGTTGTCTACCAGAAACGATTTCCTATGTATGGGCAGGTCCCCGCGCCTGTCCAACGGTAGACAACGAAGTTTTACTTCGTTGAGGTCCTAAAATGTAAGTTCATGCATGTGGTATAAGGACTGGTATCTTATCTGAGAACAATCACTTCGGTATCTTCACACCCTTTTCCTTGGCTGTTTTGGAGGCTGTTTTGTAGCCTGCGTCGGCGTGGCGGGCTATGCCTATGCCCGGGTCGGCGGTGAGAACACGCTCCAGCCTCTCGTCGCGCTCCTTCGTACCGTCCGCAACGATTACCATCCCGGCATGGAGTGAGTTGCCGATGCCGACCCCGCCGCCGTGGTGAAAGCTTACCCAGCTTGCACCGCAGACTGCGTTGAGGGCGAAATTCAATAGGGGCCAATCCGCAATGGCGTCGCTCCCGTCCTGCATGTCTTCTGTTTCTCTGTAAGGCGATGCCACGGAACCGCAGTCCAGATGATCCCTGCCAATGACTACGGGGGCCTTCAGTTCTCCTTTTCTGACCATCTCGTTGATTATTCGTCCAAAGGCTGCCCTCTCTCCGTAGCCGAGCCAGCATATCCGGGCGGGAAGCCCCTCGTGCGGCACCCTGTCCCTTGCCAGGGTAATCCATCTTGTCAGTGCGGCGTCATCGGGAAATTGCTTAAGCACGGCGTCATCGAGCCGGCGGATGTCCTCCGGGTCGCCGGACAGGGCGGCCCACCTGAACGGTCCCTTACCCTCACAGAACAGCGGTCTTATATAGGCAGGTACAAATCCTGGGTATCTGAATCTGCCGCTTGCGTCCTTCATGCTGACCCCTGCCAGTTCTGCCTGAGCCCTCAGGTTGTTCCCGTAGTCAAAGCATACAGCCCCCGCCTTCTGCATCTCCAGGATGGCATTAGCGTGGATGGCAATTGCCTCAAGGGCCCGCTTTTTATACGCGTCTTTATTTGTCTCCCTGAGCCTGTCCATTTCGGATACGTCTCCCTGCGGGACGTAGCTGTATATATCGTGGGCTGGAGTCTGGTCTGTAACTATATCCGGGATTATACCCCTTCTTACCAGTTCAGGATGTATGTCTGCGGCGTTGCCGACAAGTCCCACCGATAGGGGTTTTTTCTTGGACTTTGCGTCCATTACCCATCCTAGTGCCTCATCCAGATTGTGGGTAATCTTGTCGCAGTGTCCCTGTTTAATGCGCCTTTGTATCCTTGCCCCCCGCACCTCTACGTCCAGTATCACGCCCTCGTTCATGGTTACAGCAAGTGGTTGTGCCCCGCTCATTCCGCCCATTCCGGCGGTGAGGACAAATTTTCCCTTAAGCGACGGGGCACTAAAATCCTTCTGGGCGAGTGCAGCGAAGGTATTGTAAGTACCCTGCAGAATCCCCTGCGTGCCGATGTATATCCAGCTGCCGGCGGTCATCTGTCCAAACATTGTTAGGCCCATCTCGTCGTATCTGTTGAAGTTTTCCTCGGTTGCCCACGCGGGTACAAGGTTGGCGGTGGCTATTATTACCCTGGGGGAGTGCGGATACGTTTTTGCTATGTAGACCGGTTTTCCCGACTGCACGCATAGGGTCTCGTCATTCTCCAGCGTTTCAAGGGCCTTTATTATCCTCAGATACTCCTTCCAGTTCCTTGCCGCCCTGCCTGCGCCACCATATACGATGAGTTCTTCGGGCAGAGTTGCAACAGATGGGTCAAGGCAGTTCATCAGCATCCTGAGTGCCGCCTCGGTGTCCCAGTTCTTTGCATGGAGTTTTGTGCCAGTATAGGCCCTGATGGGTTCTTTGGGCCTTAATTCATAGTGCATGGGTCTTGCCAAGGTTCCGGCTCCTTTTGAGTAGGGGCGACCCGCCGGGTCGCCCTCCGTTAGCTCAAGATACAATATGATAGTATAAGAGTCAACGAAGGTGTGCGGCAGGGTAGGTCATGGTTACACCATGACCTACCGACGATGCATCTGTCTTCCGTATTTCCTTTTGCGTAGTTTACGGTCAAGGCGTGGCCTTGACTTACCCCGTTAGATAAAATTATGTATGCAGGCGTACAGGTCTTTGTAAAAGGCTGGCTTGACTTTACATGGTTTTTATGCTATTCTTTTGAGACTTTTTTGCTTCAGCACGAAGGGTGTCGCAGGGCTTGGTCTTGCGTTGCCCTGGAGCTTTCCCCAGAGGGATATAAAAAGAGTGAAGGTAGCGTATTTTGACTGCTTTTCTGGGGCAAGTGGCGACATGATTTTAGGCTCTCTGGTGGATGCCGGACTCGACAGCGTCGTTCTTGCCCGGGAACTTAAAAAACTCTCCTTGCCTCCGCACAGTGTATCGTTTAAGAAGGTTTTAAGGGCGGGTATAGCGGGTACTAAGTTTGACGTACTGCCTGGGCAGGGCAGTAAGGAGACTGTCAGATACTTAAGTTTCAAAGAGCTGTGCAGACCGGTTGAGCAGTCCGGACTTCCGGAAAACGTTCTGAAAGACAGTTTGAAAATCTTGAAACGTTTGGGAGAGTGCGAGGCGAAGGTTCATAACACCACGTTAGAGGATGTACACTTTCACGAGCTAGGTGCGCTTGATACCGTTTTGGACGTGGTGGGCGCAGTAGTGGCATTTGACAAGCTCGGCGTGGAAGAGATATTCTTCTCTCCGCTCCCGGCAGGTTCCGGTTTTGTAGACTGTGAACACGGCAGGCTTCCGGTGCCGGCCCCTATTACGCTTGAACTGCTGCGGGGTCAGAAGGTGGTTTCCGGTCCTGCTAATAGAGGTTGTGAGCTGACCACGCCTACCGGTGCCGCCATACTGACTACCTTGGGTAAGTGTGCAGAATCCTGCCCTGATATTGCACTTGATGCAATTGGTTACGGTGCCGGCTCAAGGGACTTTTCTGAGTCTCCCAACCTGTTGAGGGTGCTTTTGGGTGAAAAGTCTGCTGTTGCCGGAGGCGATGAGGTCTGGGTTATAGAGACTAACGTTGACGACATGACCGGGGAGCTGTGCGGTTACGTGACAGGAAAGATTCTGGAAGCAGGCGCCGTTGACGTTTATACCACGGCCGTGCAGATGAAGAAGAACAGACCCGGCGTGCTGTTTACGGCCATAGTCCCTGAAGGGGCAAAGGAGGCCGTGGAAAAGGTCTTTTTCCGGGAGACGACCACCTTCGGCGTAAGGAGTTATAAGACGTCCAGGAGGGTACTAGGCCGTAGCTTTATCGAGGTTGAGACGCGTTACGGCCCCGTTAAGGTAAAGGTTGGCAGGCTGAACGGCCAGATAAAGAATATGTCGCCTGAATACGAGGATTGCAGGCGTATTGCAGAGTCAAAGGCAGTGCCATTGAAGACCGTTTATGAGGCTGCGATGGAGGCAACCAAGAATTTATGAATAAAGAGCATACGATAATACAGGAGTTTACCAAGGGGTTATTTGCGCATAACCCACTCTTTGTGGCACTTTTAGGTATGTGTCCGTCACTGGCCGTTACCACGTCGGTGAGGAACGGCCTGGCTATGGGCATGGCGGTGATACTGGTGATAACGTTATCGAACGTCCTAATATCTCTAATAAGGAACCAGATACCCAAGGCGGTGCGTATCCCCTGCTTTATTGTGGTTATAGCGGCATTTGTGACGATGGTGGAACTTCTCATGAAGGCCTATCTGCCCCCTGAGATAAACGAGTCTCTGGGCATATTTATACCGCTTATAGTGGTAAACTGCGTGATCATGTATCGTGCCGAGGACTTTGCCAGTAAGCATGGCGTATTTCGCTCAGCCATAGACGGTATAGGCATGGGTGCCGGTTTTACCTTGGCGCTGGCAACGCTCTCTACTATCCGTGAGGCGATTGGCGTAGGCACAATTTTGGGCGTAAAGATATCGGAGACCTATCAGCCTGCCTCAGTAATGATTATGGCCCCAGGGGCCTTTTTGGGACTTGGACTGCTACTGGCCTACTTTAACTGGCGTAGGCTCCGAAAGGGGGAAAAGGCATAGATGGGAGTTGATCTCAACACACTTTTTACGATTATCATAAGTGCAATATTTGTAAATAATTACGTGCTTGCAAGATTCCTTGGGCTGTGCCCGTTCTTTGGGGTATCTAAGAGTACGGATGCCGCCCTTGGCATGGGTATGGCCGTTACGTTTGTCATGACCATTGCCTCTGCGGCGACTTGGGTAACTTACAATTATGTCTTACTGCCCGGCCCGTCAAATATCTTCGGCTCGGTGTTTCCCGGAGTTGCAGAGACAGGAATGGTTGACGTGCTGAAGACGATAAGTTATATTTTAATTATAGCTGCGCTGGTTCAATTAGTAGAAACGGTGATGAAGAAGATGACCCCGGCGCTTTACGACAGTTTGGGGATATATCTCCCGCTTATCACCACCAACTGCGCGATATTGGGCGTAGCGCTCTTGGGTACCACAAATGCGCCTGCGCATCTTTCTATATTGGAGGCAACAGTTCAGGGTTTTGCCGGGGGTATCGGTTTTACCCTGGCGCTTCTGCTTATGTCTGGGGTACGCGAAAGGTTGATACTTCTTGACCTGCCGAAGTCCTTCCGGGGTGTGCCCATTGCATTTATCAGTGCATCTATGATGGCCCTGGCCTTTATGGGTTTCTCCGGTATGGTGAGCTGGTAGGGAAGACTAAATATCAGGTTGTTCGTTGATGAGGTCTGTTAAATGGATACGGTTATAGTGGCATTCATAGCAATGGGTTTCTTAGGGATGTTCTTTGGCTTTGGTCTGGCCATTGCCACTGAGAAATTTCACGTGGGAATAGACCCGAAACAGGCACAGATAGAAAATTCCCTGCCGGGGATTAACTGCGGCGCCTGTGGCTATCCTGGTTGCGGCAAGTATGCCGAGGCAGTTGCTAAGGGTGCGGCGGTTAACCTGTGCGTGCCCGGCGGGGGGGAGACGGCGGATGCAATCGGCGGGATAATGGGCGTAAAGGCCGAGAAGATGGAAAAGCGCGTTGCCGTGCTTATGTGCAGCGCAAAGAACGTAAAGGATAAATTCAATTACAGCGGCGTTAAGACATGTCGTGCGGCGTTTTTGACACAGGGTGGGCAAAAGGGCTGTGAGTACGGGTGTCTGGGGCTTGACGACTGTGAGGTGGTTTGTCCCACCGAAGCTATATATCTGGATGAGAATAAGCTGCCGCATGTTATAGAAGAGCGGTGTATTGCCTGTGGTAAGTGCGCGGAGATTTGTCCGAAGAACCTGTACCAGGTACTGCCTATATCCAAATACGTCCACGTGAGATGTATGAGTCTGGATAAAGGCGGTGTCGCAAAGAAGAAATGCGATAACCCGTGCATTGCCTGCATAAAGTGTGAAAAGGTATGTCCTTTTGATGCCATTCACGTCAAGAATAACCTTGCTATAATCGATTATAACAAGTGTACCTCTTGCGGTGAGTGCGTGAAGGTCTGTCCTACCAATATCATAAGGAATTATAGGGATGGACGACCCGTGGTTCAGAGCTGGGTAGACCAGTTTATAAGTATGGCCATCGAGCCTATAAAACCGAAGAAGGCCGCTGAGAAGGAAGGGGATACGATTGCATCGGCAGTTGCAACGGAGACCGAGGTTGCGCCCAAGAAGGTCGTGAAGAATGACGCACCGACCGCAGTGGCAAAAACCGAGGTCCCGCACAAGGCACCCCCATCTGCGGGTACTGTTTGAAAACGTTCCTTTAGATGCCCCTCAACGATTGGATACCCACCATTATTTGACGGAAAAGAAATGGGAGCGTTTTTATGCCCCTCTGTTGCCGGAGAAGGGCGATCTCTGGATAAACGGGGAGGAGGCACACCACATGCTCCACGTCAAGAGGTTGAAGCCCGGCGAGAGGCTGCTTTTGTTTGATGGAAACGGCAGAGAGGCCGTAGTCAGGATCGTTGAGACCCGGCGAGACAGGGCACTCGTAGCTATAGAGCGTGTTGAAGAAGTAAATAGAGAGGCCGGGATTTCGATAACCCTGGCCTTTTCTGCACCAAAAGGGAAGAGGTCAGAGTTTCTGGTACAGAAGTGTTGCGAACTGGGCGTCAGAAGGCTGATACCGCTGGAGTGTGAGAGGAGTGTCGTAAAACTTGCCCCGGAAGGTTCGCTTAAGGCGGAAAGATGGAGGAGTGTTGCGGTAGAGGCGTCTAAACAGTGCGGCCGCACCTATATAACAGAGATTTCAGAGGTTCTTGGTTTTTCAAGGCTGATGGATATGGCAGGTGACTATCAGCCAAAGTTCCTGGCCTCTACAGGTCCGGAGGCATCGCCGCTGTCTGAGGGAGTGAGGAATAATGCAGATCCGAGAGACATTCTCTGCATCGTCGGGCCAGAAGGTGGTTTTTCGAATAAAGAGATAGACTCGGCGCTGCGGGTAGGTTGTATCCCAGTTAGTCTTGGTCCCGCAGTGTTGCGAACCGAGACTGCGTCGGTGGCCCTTGTATCAATGCTTCTTTATGCCTATTCTATCTGAGACCCAAAGTATTCGCTCTATAACATGTTATGAAGATAAACCGCAATACCATAATTAAAGAGATTATTGAGGAACATCCATATACCTTCGGGGTGTTCAAAAGACACAGGCTGGTACTTGCCGGCGGAGTGAGAGGGCCCAATGAGCCTCTTGCCTTCTTCTGCAAGGCGCATAATGTAGATTACGATGCGCTGGTGAAGGAACTTGAGGAGGTTATTGCGAAGGGCCCACCGAGTGGAGAAGTTATCCCACCGCCTTTTGCTGAGGATACCATCTATGCCATTTACGCCAAGACGGCCCTGGTTATATGCCTCACCGTAGGCTGTACCTTTGGTGCGGCGATTCTGGCCTATATTGCGCTTAATAAAGATTACTACGTATCACCTGTCGCCCTTGTGCAGGCCCATGGGCATGCACAGTTGTTTGGTTGGGTGGGCTTGTTTATCATGGGATTTGCCTATTATATAGTGCCCAGGGTCAAGAATACCGATTTGCAGGGCAGGGGTATTACCTACCTGAGTTTTTGGGCAATGTTGGTGGGGATAGTGCTGAGGACTGTGTCGCAGGCTATGCCCAATGCCTTTCCTGCGGTACTATTGCCCGTCTCCGGGGTTTTGCAGTTATTTGCCGCACTTGTGTTTACGTTTGTCATCCTCAAGACATTTTTGTCGAGCCATGAGGGCAGAGAGATATTTGACAAGTACTTTGTGGCGGGACTTATATGGCTTATAGTCGCGTGCGGTTACAACCTGTATATAGATGGGTATCTGTTTAAACAGTCTACGGGCGAGATACCGGCCACCTTTCACCACAACCTGATTCACATATTTCTATTTGGGTTTGTGTTCATGTTTATCTTTGCCGTCAACCTCAGGACGGTATATGCCTTTTTGGATGTGAGAGTGCCTAATACTCCGGTAATTAACCTGTGTTTCTGGCTCCTGAACGCCGTCGTAGCCCTGTATCTTATCGAATACCTCTCGTCGTGGCTCGTTTATCCCCTGGCCATAGGCGTCTTTTTGTTTACGTACGGTATCAGGGTCTTCGAGACTCCTACCAGGGAGCTTGCAGATGTGGTTATGGACAGGAGTTACGAGAAGACCATAAAAGTTGCGTATATATGGCTGATCGTAGGGATGCTGATAAGGATGATGGTGCCTTCACTGGGCGAGACGACACCTGCCGGTCATCTATATTACGGTGCGTCTAACCATGCGGTTACGGTCGGTTTTGTATCAATGATGATGATAGGTTATGCCTCTAAGATGGTCCCTACCTTCAGGGGTGTTGCCATATATAACATCCGCCTGTCAGAATGGACATTTTTGCTGCTGAACACCGGCATTTTCTTGAGGGTGTTCGCTCAGACGATGATACCGTTCTGGCCGACCCCATGCTACCCAATCGCCGGTATCTCAGGCTGGGTAGAGGTTACGGCCCTCGGTATGTTTGCATATAATTTGTGGAATACGATAAATCTGAAGGAAGAGATGCGGGCGGCGGAGAGGGTCAAGAGGCTGTCCAACGCCACTAAAGATACAATAGTTTACGATGTGATAGAGTCCTGCCCCGATACCCTCGATGTGTTTTTAAGTTTTGGTTTCTCTCAGCTTGCCAATCCCACGGCGAGGAGGACTATGGGTAAGGTAGTCACGATAGAAGCGGCCTGCAATTTTAAGTCGGTGGATTTGAATAAACTGCTTGATGCGCTAAATACGAAGATAAAAGAGAAGCGGGCTACCTAAACAATGACGCTTGATAAGCTGCACCTTCCATTTCGGCTTTCAATAAGAGAGCATTCCTTGCCGTATATTCTGCGCGGAGATGATCGATCGTTTTAATATCAGTACAAGATAACCTGCGATCACCGATAAATGACTCAAAGTGTTCCTCAAAGAACCGCGACACGCCTCGTCTATAAAGTTCATAGGGATTTGCATTTGAACTGACTATAGCAATAGCAGGCACAACAGTGACCCCCTGTGTACTATAAAGGAATAAGAAGGAAGCCGGGGACAATTTCAGCAT
>MHZB01000007.1 GCA_001828605.1 Planctomycetes bacterium RIFCSPLOWO2_12_FULL_50_35
CTATGCAACCAAAAGACAAGATACAAATATCCAAGTCAATGCGTTTAGCAATAGATGATGCCAATCTTGATATTAGCGATATTGATTATATTAATGCTCATGGAACGTCAACATTGGCGAATGATTGTGGGGAAACTAAGGCAATAAAGATGGTTTTTGGAAACAAGGCGTATAAGATACCAATAAGTTCAACTAAATCAATGACAGGGCATTTAATGGGTGCTGCCGGTGCAGTAGAACTTATAGTATGCCTTTTAGCGATTAATAAAGGCGTAATCCCTCCAACCATTAACTTAGAAAACCCAGACCCTGAATGTGACTTAGATTATGTTGCTAATAAGGCCAGACAGAAAGAAATTAATACTGCCATTTCAAACTCCTTTGGCTTTGGAGGAAATAACTCAACTATCATAGTTAAAAAGTTTAACAACTCCTTTAAAAATTAACCAATATATCCCAAGTTCTTAGTTCGGGAGGAGGTTTGCAATTGTTTTAAGTTTTTTATTTACTTTTTACTGGCAACATAAAATTTGGGGAGGGCCATAATGCAAAATTTCACAGAAGATTCAATCAGAGAAGCACTGCGAGAAATAATATCACAGGAACTCAAGATAAAACCCAAAGATATATCCGATGATTCGGATATCGCGAATGATATCGGCGCAGATTCTGCCGAAATGATAAACATATTGTTTGGTATCGAATCGCATTTCGATGTGGAAGTTTCTAATGAAGAAGCAAGTAAAAATTTGACAGTGCAAAAGATGGTTAATCTGTTAAAAGAAAAACTTGAAATGAAATCTGCAAATAGGACTAGTTGATTCCACTTTTCCAAGAACATTTTCAAATAGTCTTGTCTGTATCTCTTGTCTCTACCAAGAGAAAATATGAAAGGACTATGAGCGTGAAGGTATCTCAAGAAAATTCTGGGCAACTTACGACAAATGCAGGGTTATAAATACTGTTCAATCTGCCTATCTAACGGGCTCTTAGGCCAAACACATGCAGTTGTAATCCTTGTTAGTAAAGGTCCTGGGTGTAACTCAGCCCTGTAGAGCGTGGCGTTCGAGACGCAAAGAGAACTGGTTTCCGCAAGTCAAGGTGTAACAGCATAATACATTGCCACTCCTTTTTTACATCAAAATTTGACTTGCCTCAATTGTCCCAATTTGTACGATTTTAGATGAGTTCTACCCACTTTTTGCCCACCTGAGATTTGTCGTAAGTTGAGTAATATCACTTAACTGAAAATGTTGTTTTATGGCCTAAAAATCTGTAGTATACTCCTCTGTACAGGCGTCACGGGGGTTTTATATGGATGCCGCCGATAGACGGCTCAAGAGCCGCCACAACTTGGAGAGAGGGGGTGTTAAGCCATGGCAAAGGCTAACAACGGCGCCAACCTCGGATTCGAGGAAAAGCTCTGGGCTGCAGCAGACAAGCTGCGGGGGCACATGGACGCCTCCGAGTACAAGCATGTCGTACTCGGCCTAATCTTCCTGAAGTACATCTCTGACGCCTTCCAGGAAAAATATGGGGAACTGGAAGCCAAACAGAAGACCGAATACACAGACCCCGAGGACCGAGACGAATACGCTGCTGCTAATATCTTCTGGGTGCCGAAAGAGGCCCGCTGGTCCAGACTCCAGGACGGCGCAAAGCAGCCCACCATCGGAAGGCTCATTGATGATGCGATGGTGGCCATCGAGAAAGAGAACCCTTCGCTAAGGGTGTTTTGCCGAAGGACTACTCCCGCCCTGCCCTCGATAAACACCGCCTTGGCGAGGTAATCGATTTAATCGGGACTATCGGACTTGGCGACAAAGAGAACCGCTCCAAGGATATCCTCGGCCGCGTCTACGAATATTTCCTCGGCAGATTTGCGGCCGCAGAGGGCAAATCAGGCGGTGAGTTTTATACGCCCCGGTGCGTGGTCAGGCTTTTGGTAGAGATGATAGAACCCTACAGAGGCCGCGTCTTCGACCCCTGCTGCGGCTCAGGCGGCATGTTTGTCCAGTCCGAAGAGTTCGTGACCGCCCACGGCGGCCGTGTGGGCGATATCAGCATCTATGGTCAAGAGTCCAACTACATCACCTGGCGTCTTGCCAAGATGAACCTGGCCATTCGCAGCATTGACATTAACCTCGGTGGCCAAAACGCCGACAGCTTTCACAACGACCTGCACAAGGACCTCAAGGCCGACTTCCTCCTGGCCAATCCGCCGTTCAACATGAGCGCGTGGGGCGGTGAACGACTGCGCGAGGACGCTCGCTGGAAGTACGGCATCCCTCCGGTCAACAACGCCAACTACGCATGGATTCAGCACTTCATCCACCACATCGCGCCCAACGGCATAACAGGGTTCGTGCTGGCCAACGGCTCCATGTCCACGAGCACCACCGCAGAGTTTGAGATTCGAAAGAACATAATCGAGGCTAACCTTGTGGACTGCATGATCGCACTCCCCGGTCAGCTCTTCTACACAACGCAGATTCCGGCCTGTCTGTGGTTTATTTGCCGGAACAAGTCAGGCAAACCCTCACCCGGCCTTCGGCCACCCTCTCCCAGTGGGAGAGGGACTAGAGGTGAGGGTTACCGAGACCGAAGGGGCGAGGTATTGTTCATTGACGCCCGCAAGATGGGCTACCTGGTAGACCGCGTCCACCGCGACCTTTCGGATGAGGAGATTGCAAGGATTGCCTCAACCTACCATGCATGGCGTGGCGAGAAGGGGGCAGGCAAGTATGAGGATGTGCCGGGCTTCTGCAAGGGCGCAAAGACTGAGGACATCAAGGAGCATGGCTATGTACTCACACCCGGCCGCTACGTAGGGGCCGAGGAGGTCGAGGCAGGCGGCGAGCCGTTCAAGGAAAAAATGGATCGGTTGACGGCTCAACTCCGCCAGCAGTTTTCCGAGTCGGATAAGCTCGAAGCAACCATCAAAAAGAACCTTAAGGAGTTGGGGTATGGCGTATAAGGGATTTAGACCTCTGCAAAACTACTTCTTTACGGGCTCCCTAAGATTCTCGTTTTTGTGGGAACGACAAAATGAAAAATTCGTAATTCGTAGTAGCCGCAAGCTTTAGCTTGCGCACGCAGGCTTTAGTCTGTATATACGCAGGTTAAAACCTGCGGCTACAAGAACGACATCTAGAGCCTTTTGCAGAGGTCTCGGATTATAAATTGAACCTAAAATTGCGCAAAAGACTTGTTGCGCGACTAAAAAGATTGCAATTCAAGGCCCTAAAAAACAGAGTATCGAACTAACCCGGAAGCAGACCTCTTATCTTACTGGATAAACACAAAAATCTTGTGTATAGTAAAACTGGTTTCACTTTACACTAATTTATTAATTGCTTTTTAACGTTACACAAAATGAAACCCTTTATACCTCAAAAACTTCCGTTGAAGGAGGTAAAATGGGAACCTCTTATCCCATTGATCGGGAGGGCAAACCGTTCCATTGCCAGCTACGATGGCGTACTCTATGGAGTTCCAAATCCTGATATTTTGCTCTCGCCTTTGACGACACAGGAGGCTGTGCTCTCTTCAAGGATTGAGGGTACACAGGCAACTTTCGGGGAGGTGCTCAAATTTGAGGCTGGAGAGGAACCGGAGCAGGAATCCCGCAAGCTCGATATCAAGGAGATCATCAATTACCGCAGGGCACTACGTCGTACAGAAACGGAATTGGGAACTCGGCCTTTTAACCTGAATCTCCTTCTCGAACTCCATGCCATTCTTCTTGACAGCGTACGTGGGAGGAACAAGGGACGTGGACAATTCCGTAAGACACAGAACTGGGTCGGTCCACCTGACGCTCCGATAGAACAGGCTGAATTTGTGCCTCCAGGCCCAATGCTTGTTATGGAGTATCTTGATAACTGGGAGAAATATTATCATACGGACCGCCCCGATCCACTCGTTCAACTTGCTATTGTTCATGCACAATTTGAGATTATACATCCGTTTCTTGACGGCAACGGCCGTATTGGCCGCATACTTATTCCCATTTTTCTTTACGAAAAGAAACTGCTTTCCCGCCCGCTGTTCTATCTTTCTGCGTACCTTGAGGGGCATAGGGATGAATATATCTCCAGCCTCCGCGCCATTGGCAAGGCGGAGGACGCGTGGAACCGTTGGATCGAATTCTTCCTGAAGGCCCTCGATAAGCAGGCGCACGAGAATGCCGCCAAAGCGCGGGCAATTATGGAGTTATACGAAAAGCTGAAGGCGCGCGTTATTGATCTTACCCACTCGCAGTACGCTGTGCCCCTTCTTGATCAGATATTCGAACGGCCTATTTTCCAGAGTACCCACATGCAGTTTCCCACAGGTGCTAAGCCGAGTCGGCAGGCCGTCGCACATTTACTTCGCACGCTTCGAGAGGCGGGCATTTTAAAGGTCATCAAGGAAGGTAGTGGCAGGCGCGCACAGATCCTAGCACTTGCAGAGCTCATAAATCTGTGTGAAGGGAAAACGGTTGTGTAAGGATGACCGATGGAATGGGGTTTTAATAATTAGGGTTTTCAGGGAGAAAGAGGAAAAATGACAGTGGAACCGCAAAAACAGCTTGCCGAGTCGGATAAGCTCGAAGCAACCATCAAAAAGAACCTGGAGGCGCTGGGGTATGGTAGGTAATAGATTCGGCAACTTGAGGCGCCAAATTGGAACATCAAGTTTTCAGGAGCTGAGGCATGACGGATAAACATTCTATTATCCCCATGGAGCGGATTGAAAACCGCATTTATTTGTTGCGCGGCCATAAGGTCATGCTGAGCACTGATCTTGCGGAACTTTACGGGGTTGAACCGCGCGTTCTGGTTCAAGCTGTAAAAAGGAACATTGAGCGTTTCCCTGAAGACTTCATGTTTCAGCTAACCAAAGAGGAATTTGACAACTTGAAATCACAGATTGTGACTTCAAGTTGGGGAGGCTTGCGCCGCGCTACTCCATATGCCTTTACCGAACAGGGCGTAGCTATGTTATCCGGCGTTCTGAACAGCCAAAGAGCCGTTCAGGTAAATATTGAAATCATGCGGGCGTTTGTGAGGCTCCGCCAGATGCTTGCCTCGAATGCGGAATTGTCACGTAAGCTGGATGCCCTTGAGAAGAAATACGATGCGCAGTTCAAAGTGGTCTTTGATGCAATACGGGAGCTTTACCCCGTTAGAGATTTTAGACCATGTTCTACACTTATATAATTCAGAGCACGAAGGATAAGCGTTTCTATACCGGTTCAACCGGTGATTTACGGAAACGCTTGAACGAGCACAACACGGGCAAGGTGTTTTCGACAAAAAACAGAGGCCCTTTTGAACTCATATATTATGAAGCCTGTTTGAACGAGCAGGACGCCAGGGCCAGAGAAAAATATTTAAAAACCGGAATGGGGAAGCGATATCTGAAAAACAGGCTCAAGCGTTTCCTATCTCTAACGGGGTAGATGAAGCCTCCCGAGCCGAAGCGCGGACAGATAGGCTTCCACAGGAAAAAGGAAAGAAAATGATTCCACATGAAGCGATTATAAAAAAGAACCTGGAGGCACTGGGGTATGACTGATATATCGGCATGGATTAGTGTTGTTATCCCGATCGGCTCGCTAGTGGTAGCAATTCTTGCCTTTATCACAAGTCATCGTACCCAAAATCAAGCTAACCGGACGCAAAGCCAACTTGTAGAGATACAAAGCAAACTCGTAGCAATCGAGGAGCAAGAACAGATTGAAGCCAAAGAACAAGTTAAGATGGCGGAGCTTCGAGCTGGAATTGGAAAAAGTGGAAAATCTAGCTATAAGCTTTGGATTAGAAATAACGGTCAGGCTGAAGCTCACAATGTAACAGTATGGTTGGGTGGAAAGCCTTTAAAGGAGCACTGTGCACATGTCAGTAGAAGCGATATCCCTGAACGCATTGGACCTGACAGCGAGGTTTCTTGTCTTTTGGGACTTTCGAAGGAGTGCTTTCCACCCTTTGATTTTAAGGTTACTTGGGATGATGATTTTGGAAAGAATCGGAGCTATGGAACAACACTTACATGCTAGTGATTTTCAAAACCTGCTTCCAGAGGTTGGGTTCTTGGAGATTGATACGGTTTTTTATCAAAATCTGGAGATGCTGGGATGGTAGCAATCGGAATTTCAGAGTTCAGCTTTGGCTTTGCATTTCTTGAAGAACAAATAACTCGTTGTAGAGACAGATTGCGATGCGCACCCATTCTACCGAGTCTACGAGAGGAGGCTGTCAAGGGATTTGATGCACATCTACCAACACGAGGCATTGACTTTTATTATCAGTTCAAAATAAGTGATTACCTTTGGTATTGGAATGCAACTTATATAAGTAATGGGACATACCCTGGGCCTTATTATAGATTTTGGGTTGATAGCAATCAGCATCGAAGACTTTTTCGGCTATCGCAGCACAAGCATTATACTTATTACGTTGCTCCTCGCATGAGGAATAGAGAAGAATTTGATAATGCATTTCTTACAAGAACAGTTACCCCTCGATCGGTTTTGGTTCCCGTCCGTGATTGCGGAAACATCATAAAAGATACAGGCCACTGTATTACTTTGCCTGAAAATAGTCGAGGCTGGGAATTCCATTCCGAATCCAACCATTTTGAAAGCGAGATTAACGGGGAGAAATTAGAAATTTTCATAAAAGAAAGTAAGCAACATTGGCAACCTATTGATGACAAGTTTGCTCACGAACTTGTCGGCGAATTATGGGGGCTTGCCGAAAAGACTTTTGAGTGGAAGGGACTTCAATACAAGAAAGAACTTGAAGCTTTTTATCATCAGTATCAAAAGATAATGAGAAGAGACTATACCGATAAACTATTAATGGCGGCGATGATATCTTCGTTCTTTTTTGGGGCAAACTTAATATTGGTTGGAGAAAAGGAATGATGCAGCAGAAGGTGCTGGGATATGGCGGGTGAGTGGCAGGATAGTACCTGGGGCGATCTCGCCACCCTTGAGTATGGCAAAGGGCTGCGTGGCTACCAGGAAGGAGGGGGACCTTATCGCGTGTATGGAACAAACGGGCCTATAGGATGGCACAATGAGCCTCTCTGTCCATTTCCGAGCGTTATTATTGGTCGCAAAGGTGCATACCGTGGTGTTCATTTCTCGCCAGAACCATTCTTCGTAATAGACACGGCATTTTACCTGAAGCCCAAGGCTGACATTGACATCAAATGGGCCTACTACGAACTTTTGACGCACGACATCAACAGTATGGATTCGGGCTCAGCAATACCTTCCACTAGTCGTGAATCCTTCTATAAGCTTCCTGTACGTGTGCCACAAAAGAATGAGCAGCGTGCCATTGCCCACATCCTCGGCTCGCTGGACGATAAGATAGAGCTTAACAGGAAGATGAACGAGACGCTGGAGGCTATTGCCCGCGCTTTGTTTCACTCTTGGTTCGTTGCATTCGATCCGGTGCGCAGAAACATAGCCCGTAAGGAGCGCGGGCAACCCTCACCTAATCCTCTCCCAAAGGGAGAGGACCCCTCACCCCCATCCCCTCTCCCAGGGGTAGAGGGGAGAATGCATTATCGGGGAGGATATGATTTCTCCGGGCTGGTGGATAAGGCACGGGAATTACGCAATAAGCAGACCCCGGCTGAAACAATATTGTGGGAGATGCTCCGCGGCAGGCAATTTATGGGCTTGAAATTCCGCAGACAGCATCAGATAGGTGATTATGTCGCAGATTTCTATTGCCATGAACACCAGCTGGTTATTGAGCTTGACGGCGGGATACACAAAGAAAAAATCAAAAAAGACAAAAAACGAGACGAATACCTTTGCTCAATGGGATTTACCGTTCTTCGCTTTCCGAACAATCAAGTTTTGGAAGACCCGCAGTCAGTCTTAGAGCAAATAGTCGCTTATTGTGTAGAAGGCGGGGGTGAGGGTTCATTCCCTCTCCCTGTGGGAGAGGGTCTGGGTGAGGGGATACTCCCTTCTCCTTCTGGGAGAAGGGCAGGAGATGAGGGATGCGTTGAAGCATTCGACGCATTGTTCCCAGATAGTTTCGAGGACTCAGAGCTTGGCGAGATTCCGAAGGGATGGAGGGTTGGTGTGATCCAAGATTTGGGTGATGTCATCTGTGGCAAAACACCTCCCACAGCTGATAAAGATAATTACGGGAACGATGTTCCCTTTGTGACCATCCCCGATATGCATGGCAAAGTATTTATCACAAAGACAGAGAAAGCATTGTCCAATAAGGGAGCATCAACTCAGAAAAATAAATTTCTCCCGCCACTTTCCATATGTGTAAGTTGTATTGCGACTCCTGGGCTTGTCGCATTGACAAGCACATACTGCCAAACCAATCAACAAATCAACAGCGTTGTCCCTTCAGACCCTAACACATCTCTTGTCTGCTATTTTGCTTTGCGTGGACTCGGCGAACGTATTCGATCTCATGGGGCAGGAGGATCTGTACTGCTAAATTTAAACAAGGGCCAGTTTAGTGCGCTGAAGGTGATTGTGCCTCCAGACAAAGAATCAAAAGCTTTCCAGGAGATTGCACTTCCTATTCTTAACAGAATTCTGAGTAACGAGAGAGAGTGTGAAACCCTTGCCGCCATCCGCGATGTGCTTCTGCCCAAGCTCATCTCCGGCGAACTGCGGGTGACTGACGCAGAGAAGTTCTTAAACAAGGTTATTTGATGTATATAAAAGGAACTCACACCCACATCGGGTTTGCAGATGAGTCTCATTACAACAAGGGAAGATACCCTGCTCTTGCTGTAGTTTCGCTAAAGAAATCCAGTTATGATCCAGTAAAAAAGCAGATATGTGCTTTATTAAAAGAATCCGATGTTAAAGAGCTTAAGTGGGAGAAAATAAGAGATGCTAGATACCATTTTGCCGCAGAAAAAATTTGCAGACTCATCGTCGAACTTGCTTGTCAAAATACACTGAGGGTAGATACCCTAATCTGGGATATAGAGGATTCCAGGCACAATATTAAAGGGCGCGACGATTTAGCAAACCTTCATAGGATGTACCATCATCTCTTGAAGAATATTCTGCAGAGTAGATGGGATAATGGTGCGATATGGATTTTACATCCAGATGAACATACGGGGCTTAGCTTTGACAGTATACAGTATTTTCTTAAGATGACACAAGGAGAACTAACCCCTGCAGATAGAGACCTATTTTCTAATAAGCGACCTTCTATTGTTTGGAAACAATATTATCATATAGTGGGTATTGAGCCTGTCAAAAGCCATGATGAACCCCTGGTTCAGGTATCTGACATGTTTGCCGGGCTAGCCTCTTTTTCTTATGAATGCTTTACAAAGTTCAAAAGATGGAAAGAATTTAACTCACCTCAAGGAAGACTCTTTGGTGAATATCGTAAGGAAGGAATAGAAAACGGAATTAGTAATTCTGAAGAAGTAAGGTTTGCTATTTTAAACTTTTTAAATGAAGAATGTAAGAAACGAAGAATGCGTGTAAGCCTTGACTCACATTGTGGTCTTAGAACAAAAGACCCTAGTTATCCAATTAACTTTTGGTTTTACGCACCACAACATGGATTGGATAAAGCACCTACGAAGGAGTACGTATGAGTTATTTGACAGAATCTACTGTCGAAGATACTACCCTTTCATGGTTTGAGGACCTCGGCTATGAGGTTCTGTTTGGCCCAGATATAGCCTTTGACGGCCCGGAACCTGAGCGTGAGCCGGCTGCAAACTACTCGGACGTGATTTTGTCCGGGAGGCTGCGTGAGGCCCTGGCAGCAATCAACCCAAATATCCCTGATATGGCCCTTGATGATGCCATACGTAAGGTTACACGGACAGAAAGTCCAAGCCTTATCGAGAACAACCGCCGCTTCCACCGTATGCTGACCGATGGGGTTGACATTTCGTATATGGCCGACGGCCGCGAAGTCCATGACAAGGTATGGTTACTTGACATTGAAGAGTTGATGAACAACGACTGGCTGGCGGTGAATCAGTTCACCGTTGTGGAAGGACACAAGAACCGCCGCCCGGACATCGTGATTTTTATAAATGGCCTCCCGCTCGCCGTCATCGAATTAAAAAATCCTGCCGATGAGAAGGCCACCATTAGACATGCATTCAATCAGCTTCAGACCTACAAGGAGGACATATCGAGCCTCTTTGTCTTTAACGAATTGATGGTCGTTTCTGATGGACTCGAGGCGCGCATGGGAACGCTCACAGCCAACTGGGAGAGGTTCATGCCGTGGCGGACTATATCAGGGACGGATTTTCAACCGCCGCTGATACCCTCACCCTATCCCTCTCCCACCCCCTCTCCCACTGGGAGAGGTAGGGGTGAGGGTGCAGAGCATGGGAGAGGGAATGAGGGAGAGGGGTTCGCTCGTAAAAGCGAATTGGAAGTCCTGCTCAAAGGTGTATTTGATAAAAAAAGGCTCATTGACCTTGTCTTAAACTTCATAACTTTCGAGGACGACGGGGCGCAGGTAGAGAAGAAAGTGGCTGCTTACCACCAGTACCACGCAGTCAATAAGGCTGTTGATTGTACCATATCGGCCTGCGGAATTGAGGCCGAACCAAACCTGCTTTATGGCAGGTTTCCGGCGCCGGAAGAAGTGGACCCATTCCTGGTGAAAGAAAAACCCACACCCTACGGCCGCAGCGCTAAGCAATTCGGCGACCGCCGTATCGGCGTTGTCTGGCACACACAGGGCAGCGGTAAGAGCCTCTTGATGGTGTTCTACGCTGGGAAAATCATCCGGCACCCGGCCATGAAGAATCCTACCTTAGTGGTAATTACTGACCGCAACGACCTGGACGATCAGCTCTTTGGCACGTTCTCCGGTTGCAAAGACCTGCTTCGCCAGACGCCGGTACAGGCGGAGAGCAGGGAGCATCTCCGAGAGCTGCTTCAGGTGGCGGCCGGAGGCGTTATCTTTACCACCATCCAAAAATTCTTACCCTCACCCCAGCCCTCTCCCAGTGGGAGAGGGGGAAAGGGAGAGGGAGGGCGTCAGCCCGTGCTTTCCGGGCGCGAGAACATCGTTGTCATCGCTGACGAAGCGCACCGGAGCCAATACGATTTCATTGACGGATTTGCCCGGCACATGCGGGACGCCCTGCCTAACGCCTCGTTCATTGGCTTTACCGCAACTCCCCTCGAACGCGATGACAGGAGTACTCCAGCGGTATTCGGTAATTACATTGACACCTATGACATCCTTCGCGCGGTCGAGGACGGAGCCACCGTTCCCATCTACTATGAGGGGCGGCTGGCCAAGATAGAACTCCTGGAAGAGGAGAGACCGAGAATTGATCCGGAGTTTGAAGAGGTTACCGAAGGTGAGGAAGAAGCTGAGAAGCAGAGGCTGCGAACGAAGTGGGCCCGTTTGGAGGCCATGGTTGGGACGGAAAAACGGGTCGGGCTGGTCGCAGAAGACCTGGTTTCGCATTTTGAACGCCGTCTGGAGGCTATGGATGGTAAGGCTTTAATTGTCTGCATGAGCCGTCGAATCTGCGTAGACATGTATAACGCGATCATTAAGCTCAGGCCTGAGTGGCATCATCCCGATGACGACAAGGGAGTCATCAAGATTGTAATGTCGGGTTCCGCCTCGGATAACCTGGAGTGGCAGCCGCATATCCGTAACAAGGCACGCCGGGAAGGATTGGCTAAACGGTTTAAAGACCATAGTGACTCTCTGAAGTTAGTCATCGTCCGTGATATGTGGTTGACGGGTTTCGATTGCCCGCCCATGCATACGATGTACGTGGACAAGCCTATGAGAAGCCACGGGTTGATGCAGGCTATTGCCCGCGTGAATCGGGTGTTCAGAGATAAGCCTGGTGGACTTGTGGTGGACTACCTGGGTCTGGCAGATCAGCTCAAGCACGCTTTGGCAGATTATACGGCCAGTGGGGGGCGGGGCAAGGCAACGATTGACCAGGAAGAGGCCGTGGCTCTTATGCTAGAGAAATACGAGATTGTGCGCAATATGTTCCACGGTTTTGACTACATGACGCTTCTTAGAGCCAAGCCTGCCGAGAGAATAGCAGGCATTGCGGTTGCTATGGAACACATCCTTTCCTTGGAGGACGGCAAGAAACGTTATCTCCTTGCAGTTACGACGCTTTCAAAGGCATTTGCCTTGGCCGTGCCGCATGAGGAGGCGCTCAAGATTCGGGATGAGGTGGGGTTCTTCCAGGAAGTTAGGAGTGCCCTTGTAAAAGCCACAACTGAGAACGGAGGGAAGCCCCAGGAAGAGTTGGATACTGCTATTCGGCAGTTGATCTCCAAAGCTATCACTTCTGATGAAGTTGTTGACATCTTCGCTGTTGCTGGGCTAAAGAAGCCGGATATCTCTATCCTATCCGACGAGTTCCTGGCGGAAGTCCAGCAGCTTCCATACCGCAACCTTGCAGTTGAGCTCCTACAGAAGCTCCTGAAGGACGAGATTAAGGTAAGGATGAGGAAAAACGTAGTACAGGCGCGGTCATTTGCAGAAATGCTCGAAGAGGCGATACGGAAGTACCAGAATCGCTCTATCGAAACGGCCCAGGTTATTTCAGAGCTGATCAAGCTTGCCAAGGACATGAGACAGGCGCAAAAGCGTGGAGAAGACTTGGGACTTACTGAAGATGAGGTTGCATTCTACGATGCCCTTGAAGTTAACGATAGCGCGGTGAAGGTACTGGGTGATGAGACCTTGAGAGCCATAGCACAAGAACTTGTCGCCACCGTTCGAAAGAGCGTAACTATAGACTGGACTATGCGCGAAAATGCCAGATCTCAGATTCGTGTTATCGTAAAGCGCATCCTTCGTAAGTATGGTTATCCGCCCGACAAGCAGGAGAAGGCAACACAGACCGTATTGGAACAGGCGGAAGTACTCTGCAAGGACTGGGTTGATGGTGACGACTAAGAAACATTACGGGTAGAAATTGAAAGAACGTATCAGGATAAAGGATGGAGCTATAAGTAAAATCTTGAATCTGGGCAAGTCAAGCTCGACCCTAGCGGATACTATATATTGAGTCCAGTTTTCAACGCCAACAAAGTCCAGATTCGACTGCTAAACTACAATAAGCAACATTACCGCATCATCAGCACAATTACCACCGGACTTTAATCTTTGTTGACAATCCCGCTTATATAATTAAACTTATAACCGGCTATTGTAGGGGCGTAATATATTACGCCCCTACTCCAGAATTTTGTATTTTTCAGGGCTCTCTTGTAGCACTCAACCGGGTGGAGTTATGTTTATAAGGACTGTAGATACCAAAAGCGGCGGAAAGACGCACCGTTATCTGCGGGTTGTTGAGAACTACAGGGACAACGGGAAGATAAAGCAGCGCGTACTGTGGAATCTGGGGAACCTGGATAAGATAAGGCATAAACTGCCGGGGCTCTTAAAATCCCTGGGCAATCATTCCGGTGAGAGGCTTGTTTCACTTAAAGGGCTGCGGGCGGAGGCGGCGAAGGAGTACGGGAATATACTCCTTTTAAGGTCGGTGTGGAATAGACTCGGCATCGGGGGAATTC
>MHZB01000008.1 GCA_001828605.1 Planctomycetes bacterium RIFCSPLOWO2_12_FULL_50_35
CGTCATTCTGAGCGAAGCGAAGAATCTAAGAAAAACAGGGGACTCTTCGCCGGCCTTCGGCGGACTCAGAATGACATTTTGGGGTCTTTGCAGAGTCTCGTTAGTATCAACTACAGAGGCGTTCCTGCCGATTTTTCTCCGCGGTTTTGAGGAGGGTTTATGTTTTTGGGAAGGAGAACCTACTGATGCTCAGTCTCGGTATAGACATAGGCTCTCTATCAACCGACGCCGTCCTGATGAATGAGAAGAGGGAGATTATTGCGTCTGAGGTCATTGCAACGGGTTCAAGCAGCAAAAAGGCGGCGGACAAAGTTTGGGCTAGTATCCTTACCTCCACGAAGATTTCAGAAAAGGACGTAGACTACGTAGTTGCGACAGGTTACGGTAGGATACGGGTGCCCTTTGCCAACGAGGTGGTTACGGAGATAACCTGCCATGCAAGGGGTGCGCATTTCTTCTTCCCCCACGTTAGAACCGTTATAGATATAGGCGGACAGGATTCAAAGGTCATTAAGGTAGACTCCAACGGCAATGTCCTTGACTTCGTGATGAACGATAAATGTGCTGCAGGCACGGGCAGGTTCCTTGAGGTAATGGCAAGGACTCTGGAAATAGACCTCGACGAGATGGGGCCTTTGTCGCTGAACGGAGGCGGTAAGCTTGCCATAAGCAGTCTGTGCACGGTCTTTGCCGAGTCGGAGGTGGTTTCTCTTATTGGTGCCGACCACAAGGTGCCTGATATTTGTCGTGCGCTCCACATGGCCATATCCAAGAGGATTGCCGCACAGGCCAGGCGGGTGGGTGTAGAGGAACAGGTGGTGA
Source organism: Planctomycetes bacterium RIFCSPLOWO2_12_FULL_50_35 (assembly GCA_001828605.1). Classification (GTDB taxonomy): domain Bacteria; phylum Planctomycetota; class Brocadiia; order Brocadiales; family Bathyanammoxibiaceae; genus 2-02-FULL-50-16-A. Next base: position 823 of record MHZB01000008.1, read on the forward strand.
TGAGCGGCGGTGTGGCAAAGAACGTAGGTATGGTCAAGGAGCTGGAGAAGCTTTTGGGCACAAAACTCCGGATAGCGGAGGAGCCTCAGATAATTGGGGCCGTTGGGGCCGCCCTTATAGGGCTGGACGGTATCAAGAAGAAGCGGGAGAGTGTGGGTGCCCTGGCTTGTTCACAACCTGTGGGGTCCGCACCGAAGGCGGAAAGGGGTCAAAATGGCCGGGACTTCCTTCAAGATGCCGACCTCCCCAAGATTGGTTATCTCTGCACGTATACGCCGGTAGAGATAATACGCGCAGCGGGCTTCCATCCGGTTCGAATAAAAGGTCTTGAGAACTGTGACGGAGCGGCGGAAGAATATCTCTGCACAAACCTCTGCTCCTACATCAAGGCTGTGATGGAAGAAAAACTCTCGGGTAATCTGGAGAATCTTGAGGGAATGGTTTTTGTGAATTCGTGCGACGGAATGAGAAGGTTGTACGATGCATGGCGCTCCATAGACGGGGACAAAAAGTTTAACTATATCATAGATATGCCGAAGACAAACGATGATGCCGCCGTCGCGTACTACGCCAAACTGATAAAGGACTTCAAAGAGAGACTAGAGACCCATTCTAAGCGACGCATTACTCGCGAGGAGATTGAGAAGAGCATAACTCGTTATAATAGGATGCGTAAACGTGTACAGTTTTTCCTGCAGAGACAGTGGGGCGGATACCTGGGTTACTCGGGGTATGAGATATTTTCGCTCCTGAAGCAGGGCATCAACGCAGTACCTGAAAAGTTCAGCGAATACCTTAAACAGGCCATGAAGGAAAGGGCGCAGGTACAGGAGGCTAAGAACGTACCCAGACTTCTCATCTGGGGCGGGATACTTGAGAATGAGGAGATAGTCAAGATTATTGAAGACGCAGGGGCCAGGGTGGTAGCTGACGACCTGTGCAGCGGCACAAGGTTTTATGACGTGCTCGTTGAGGTGAACGGAGACCCGTTTATGTCGCTGGCGAAGAGGTATTTACAGAGGTCGCCTTGCTCAAGGATGGTAAATGTCTTTGAGAGGATAAACAACATACTCTCTCTGATTGAGAAGAGGTCTGTCCATGGGGCCATTTATCACAGTCTGAAGTTTTGCGACCACTCCCTGTACGATTTTCCTCTTATCAAAAAAGAATTTGAGAAGCGCAACGTTCCGGTGCTGCATCTAACCTGTGACTACGGCCCCCAGAGCGAGGGCCAGATAAGAACCCGCATCGAAGCCTTCCTCGAACAGCTTCAGACCGTTAAGAATTGAAGAAATCGCGGGCTAAAGACCTCTTGTAGGGGCTTGATTTATCAAGCCCTTCACTAGTGGATGCGATAAATCGCGCCCCTACATTACTTCGCATCGGACGCCTCCCATTTGGGGTGTCGCAGGGCTTAAGCCCTGCGACACCCTCTTTACGTCTCCGCATCAGGTGCATTATTTTATGTAGCGTTGGAGCTTGCTCCAACGTTCAACGTGGCAGTCGTGCCTGAGGCAGCTTGTCTGCCTTTGGCGGACAAGCTCCACGCTATACGCTTCACTCAGAATGACAACGTCAAATAAATTGATTTTTGGAGAGGTCTCATATAGAAACAACAGGGGTAGACAACGACCTTTAGGTCGCTGATGATGGTTTGTCAACGAGGTAAACCTCGTTGTCTACCTGTGGAGTGGGTGCTTCGTAGTGTGCGTCTTGGCGCACACTACGGGGTCTACTATGTTGTGGTCTGAAATGTTATGAGGTCTGGGCTGCGGTTTTTATCTTTGCGATGGCGTCCTCTACGGCCTTTACTACCGCCCTGGTTGTTATGGTTGCGCCGGTTATGGCGGTAACCTTGGATGGGTCCTCCTGCCTCACCACCTCAAGCTGGTTCAGAGTCTTTCCCTTGAACTGATCGCAGAACCACGGTGTCAGGCTCACCTCTTCGGCAGCGGCGGTCTTTTCACCGCCAAAGAACATCGTCCAAAGGGTCTTGGTGGTGGCAATTTCCACTATCCTGGTTCCAAGACCGGGGGTCTCTGCCTGATAAAGCACCTTTATACCCACGACCTTGTTCATGTCCGGCGTGAGTCCTACCATCACCTTAAGCGTGCTTGAATATCCCTGGGCCTTACCAAGCGTGGCGTAACCTATCAGTTTTCCGCCCTTGTCTTGGCCCTTATAAACCTTGTCTTCTGCGGTCGTCTCAGGAGGTGTCACCTCTGCGGGCGCGCCTTCCATCCCCGGCATGACCGTCAGGAGTGCCTCCATACGTCTGGCTGCTTCCTTCTGGACTATCCTGTCCTTTGTTACAACGTAGGTGGCACCTACACCAATGGACGTAACCATAGTTATGACGCCAAGTACCAGAGTGTATTGTAATCTCTTGCCCATGGTTATCCCTTTCCTCCCGGAGCGGTCTTTCCTCCCCCCAAGAGTTTAGGCTGAGTGTACCTGTCAATAAGCGGTGTAGCAGTGTTCATGATAAGTATAGAGTAGCACACCCCTTCCGGGTATGCGGCGTAGAACCTGATTAATACGGTAAGTAGTCCACAGCCGATACCGAAGATTGCCAGGCCCTTTTTGGTAAGGGGCGAGGTTACCATGTCGGTGGCCATGAAGAACGCCCCCAGCATAAGGCCTCCGGCGAGGACGTGGTAGAACGGGTCGTTTGCCCAAGGCGTCTCTATTCTCGGCGGCAGAACCTGGGCCAGGATGAATGCCGTACCTATGAAGCCTACCGGTACCCTCCAGTCAACGTATCCCCTGTAAATCAGGTAAAGCCCGCCCAATATGAGTGCGATGGCAGACGTCTCACCGATGCAACCCGGGACGTTGCCGATAAGCATGCTCATGTAGTCATATTTCTCCCATCCCGCCTCCTTGAACAGGGGGGTGGCCCTGGTAACAGCGTGTACAAGCTGTCCCTTATCGTCCGTGAGTGTTATGCTCTGCAAGAAACCCGCCTCATGCAGGCTGCGCCAGTCGGAGTTAATGGGCGCCGGGTAGGCAATCTGTAAGAATGCCCTTGCGGCGAGTGCGGGGTTCCATATGTTGTTACCCAATCCACCAAAGGTGTGTTTTACTATTGCTATTGCGAATGCTGCACCCACCACGGGGATGTACCACGGCACACTGGGGGGCAGGACATAGGCGAGCAATATCCCTGTTATGACGGCGCTTCCGTCGTTAACGGTGACAGATCGTCCCCTGAGCTTTTGGCAGGCCGCCTCTGCGGCAACGGCAGTGGCCACACACAGGAATATGACTTCAAGTACATAGTAACCAAAGAAATAGACACCCATAAGGCCCGCAGGTACCAGGGCGGCTACTACTGTCCACATTACCTTGGGTATATTTTCCGGACCTCGGATGTGAGGGGAAGAACTGACAATTAACTCAACTCTTTCCGGTGTCTCCGCCATTGAAGCACTCCTCGGTTTAAAACCCTCTCTTACATGAGGGATGGTATTTTAAGAGAAAGAACTGTGCCAGGTAAAGATTTTATTTTTACTTTGAGGCGGTGGCTACTTCTTTTTTGGCCTCTTCAGCCTTTTGTTTGGCTTGGGCCCTGGCCTTTTGCCTGCCCAGGTCATACTTGGCCATCTTTATCAGGTGGACAATGGGTCTCCTGGAGGTGCATACGTAGGTGCAGCAGCCGCACTCCTTGCACTCCATGAGATTATACTCCATGGCCCCCTGGAAGTTTTCAGCCTCACAGAATATACTCAGGTAGCTGGGGTTCAACCCGTAAGGACAGGCCTCAATACACTTGCCGCAGCGGATACAGGCGTGCGACTCCCAGGTCTCTGCACCCCGCATAACCAGAATTCCGCCCGTACCTTTAACGGTATTGCCGCCCATAGCACTCTGGGCGATTCCCATCATAGGGCCGCCGAAGATTAACTTATTCGCATCTTTCTTTATGCCCGTTAAGGAGAGCAGGTTTTCTATCGGTGTACCCACCCGCGTGACGAAGTTTCCCGGGTTTTCGACACCGTCTCCGGTAACCGTTACTACCCTCTCTATAAGCGGTCTCTTCCATTTGACCGCCTCGTATATCGCATAGGTGGTGCTTATGTTGTGCACCACACAGCCGGCTTCGAGCGGTAATTGAGTCGGTTTGAATTCTCGCCCCGTTATGGCCTTTATTAACTGATGTTCTGCGCCCTGGGGATATTTTACCTCAAGGAGCACTATCTTTATGCTTGGGTCTCCGCCCGCGGCAGATTTTATCTTGTCGTAAGCGTCCGCCTTGTTGGCCTCTATACCTACGTAGGCAATACTTACTCCAAGGCATTTCATGATGATGCGGAGTCCCTCGACTATTTCACCGGTTCTTTCCAGCATCTGCCGATAGTCGCAGGTAAGGTATGGTTCGCACTCGGCGCCGTTGAGGATGACAGTGTCAACGGTCTTTCCCGGCGGTGGGCTTAGCTTCACGTGGGAGGGGAAAGCCGCCCCGCCCAGTCCAACGATGCCCGCCTCCTTTATCAGATTTCTGATGTCTTCCTGTGACAGGGCATTAATGTCTGTTTCTTTGTTCAGACCAGGTGCCCAATCGTCGTCGTCGCCTCTTTGTATGACTATAGTGGGTGTACTTGCGCCGGTAACCGGATGAGGTCTGAAGGTTATCTCCTTTACCTCTCCAGATACCGGGGCATGGACGTGGGCGGAGATGAAGCCTGTGGCCTCAGCTATCTTTTGGCCCTTTTTTACCTTATCGCCCTTCGCCACTATGGGCTTAGATGGTGCGCCAATATTCTGGGCCGTCAGCACGTAGACCGTTTCAGGCAGGGGTGCAGACGTTATTGCCTTATCCTTGGCAAGCGATTTCCAGTCGTCAGAGGGATGTACCCCTCCGCGAAAGCTTTTAAGACCTCCAAATCCTGCCATTATTATTCTCCTATACAGCGATTGCGTTATTTATCAAGTGCCTTGTGGATCTGCCGTACAGCCTGTTTCAGCCGCAAATCATTTTCTACCAGGGCGAATCTAACGAAACCTTCACCGTCTTCTCCAAAGGCTACTCCCGGTGATACGGATACCCGGGCTTCGTTAAGAAGTTTATAGCTGAACTCAACAGAGCCCATGGAGCGATATTTTTCCTTAATGGGAGCCCAGACAAACATTGCGGCCCGGGGCTTCTCCACCTCCCAGCCTATGCGTTTAAGGCCGTCACAGAGGATGTCGCGGCGCTGTTGATAGATACGGGCCTGCTGTTCTATATATTTCCTGCAATCCCTGAGTGCGATAATCCCGGCAACCTGTACCGGCGGGAATATTCCGTAATCATAGTAGCCCTTTATCTTTGCCAGGGCCTCTATTATCTTGTGGTTGCCCACGCAGAACCCCAGCCTCCAGCCGGGCATGTTGAAGCTCTTTGAAAATGTGTTAAACTCCACTCCTACGTCCTTTGCCCCTTTAGCCTGAAGAAAACTCGGTGGTTTATAGTTGTCGAACCCAAGACAGCCGTATGCAAGGTCGTGTACAATTATGACGTTATACCTCTTTGCCAGGTCTACGACCTCTTCAAAGAAGCCCAGTTCTACCGTACGGCCGGTAGGGTTATGTGGAAAGTTCAAAATCAACACCTTGGGTCTGGGGTGAACGGTTTCAATTGTACGCGTAATATCCTCTAAGAGTCCCTCTTCGTCCCTCAGGGGTATGGTGGTTACTTCGGCGCCTGCCAGCTCCGGCCCGTACAAGTGTACCGGGAACGCCGGGTTAGGGACAAGAGTCATGTCACCGTCCTCAAGCAGTGCCAGGCACAAGTGGGATATACCTTCCTTCGAGCCTATGGTTGAGACGACTTCCTTTATCGGGTCCAGTTCTACCCCCCACTCCCGCTGGTAAAAATATGCAATCTCACGTCTCAGGTGTGGTATGCCGATGGCGGAGACGCTGTAACGGTGATTCTTGGGGTCGTGAACCGCCTCACAGAGCTTTTCTATAATCGGAGGAGGTGTGGGGTCGTTGGGATTACCCATCCCCAGGTCTATGATATCTATTCCCTGGCTTCGTTTTTCGTATTTTAGCTGATTGAGTCTGCCGAATAGATATGGAGGTAGGCGCTTGACGCGGTTGGCCACCTCAATAGTAAATTCTTGAGGGATTGTTTCTAGTTTAGTCTCTCTCATACCTTAAGGGAGGATTTTTAAAGGGTTTTTAATATGTTACAGGATATTTTTTTACGTCTGCCTGCTCAAGCACGCTGGCCAACCACGGTCCCAGCCTTTTCTTAACTTTTTGCCGTATAACTATTTTTTGAAGTTCCGGTACGGCTTCTTTAAAATCTTTTGGGTTCTTTTCTCTCTTGGATTCTATTTTTAGTATATGATAGCCATCTTCACTCTTTATTATCCCGCTGATTTGCCCTACCTCGAGGTGTGCGACTTCCGGCCCGAAGATTCCTTCAGCGGGGCCAAATGGTTTCATTCTACCCCCTGCGGCGGCCGATAGCCGTTCTATAGATTCATTCCTGGCCAGGGTCTCAAAATCCGCTCCAGACTGCAACTTTCCCAACATATCTTCGGCCTCTTTTCTTGTACCTACCACGATCTGGCTTGCCTCTATCTTTTCGCCGTATTCTTGTTCATATGCCTGTTTTAGGTCTTCTTCGGTGACATTTACTGTTGTTTCTACGATCTTCTCTGCCAGGAGTTCTACCTCCATGCCCCTTTTAAGGCGTGCAGACATTGTTTCTTTTAATTGATCAAGGTTCACTCCCATGGCGTTTAATTCTTCTTTGAGCTGGTTTTCGTTTTCAAGCCCGCGTGCCTTGACCAGAGTGCTTATCTCTCTATCAAGCAGGCCTTTTAGCCTTTCATTTACCTCTTCGGGGTTTACGGTTATACCAAGTTTATTGGCATGCTGGTAGATGACGGTTCTCCGTATCAACACGTCAAGGCCCTGGTCTCCAAAGCTTTCTATAAGCAGGTCTGAGAGTTGTTCGCGGTTCAGGTTCTCACCGTTGACTACCGCAACTATCTGACTCTCAGGCCCGAGGAGCTTTTCCACACCCACTTCTTGCTGTTCTTGGGCCAACGGGCTTCTGCCTGGAGATAAGCATATCAGGGCCAGGGTTATAAGGAGAAAACGGCTCGTCTTGCAGATTGGGAATATTATTGACATTTTAATGTTTCCGGACAGGACAGTATCATAAATATAAGATTGAAAAATACATAAATTCGGAGGAAAAAGTATATCAGGGTCAATATTTACTGTCAACTGCTTTTTGTTTCCGGGGGTGTAGGTATAGGCGGAGCAGGTGTAGCAACTCTCACTTTAAGACCTGGGGCACTGACATTTAAAACAATGATGCTGCAGGGGCAATTCATGAATTGCCCCTACTTGAATTGGGACAGGTTAACCTCGTATTGTCGTTCGCTGCCGCCGTTCCAAAAAATAACGGTGGTTATCAATTTGGGATTAATTTCCGAGTAAGGGAAGCTGGCTATAACATACTCATGGTTTTCTTTACTGGCCTTGTCACCGTAGAAGTCACACCACTCGCAGTGATGGTCCAGATAGGCGATTGAAACCGGCTCGATTACTTTGTCATGTTGGATTAGCTTGATAGTCACATCTTCCCTTGTTTGTATCAGTACTTCCAATGTGTTAGACGTCATGGCGTCTTTTATTTCAGCTTCGGCAAGTTTTTCGCGGTGTCTTTTTTTCTTAGCAGCCGTGACTGCCAGGTTTATGTATTTGCTTCTCACCAGCCCCGATTCCATGGACGGCCATGCCGCTAGACAGGCCGGGAGTATTTCCAGTGTCTTGAATATGGTGCGTGAGTTCTTTTCACCGTAGTTGACGGCCTCTTGTGCCTCTTTATCTGAGAGCTCCGGCTGTATGGCATACAGGTTTAACGGGAAAAGGTATAGGAAAATACTCACGATGCAAGGCATTACGACCTTTTCCATGATGTCCTCCCGTTTATTAGCAAAGCCCGTTAAGTAAATACATTGTGAAACCCCTGCGAAAGTCAGTTTATTGGACGTTGTCATTCTGAGCGAAGCATGTAGCGTGGCTTCGTAGGGGCAGACCTCTGTGTCTGCCCAGGGCGAGCGGTGCGACCGCTGCGAGCGGCAGGTTCGCCCCTACAAGTTGCCACGTTCAATCTGCCTTAGGCGGAGAGCAAGCTACAACGCTACATTAGAGATTCTTCGGTCGCTTTGCTCCCTCAGAATGACAACTTCACAAGGTTTTTCAAAAGTCTCACTTAACTTATCGCCACATCATATATTATTTTAATCTCTTAGGGTAATATCTTTTGAAGGAAATTTCCTAGCCCGTCTGGGTCTTACGCGCGCCTGGCGGTTCTTCATACCAAGGGGGTTTCTCTATCTCTATTTTCTTTGCAAACCACTTGTAGAGCGACGGGAGCACAAATAACGTCAGGAAGGTGGAAAAAAAAAGGCCTCCTATTACCACTGTGGCGAGGGGTCTTTGTACCTCAGCGCCCACTCCCCATGATATTGCCATAGGCATAAAACCTATTATATCGGCGGATGATGTTATAAGTATCGGTCGCAGACGGTCTTCTGCGCCTTTAAGCACGGCTTCCGTCATATCCATACCCTCTGCTATAAGGTCGTTTATTCGCGACACCATAACAATTCCAAACAACACGGATAACCCAAACAAGGCGATAAAGCCTATCCCAGCCGATATGCTCAGGGGCATTCCCCTGATAGCCAGAGCGAATATGCCGCCGGTTGCCGCTACAGGTACGTTTATATATATGAGCAGGGCGTTCTTTAAAGATCCGAAGGTTGTGAAGAGCAGTATAAAGATAAGGAATAGAGATATGGGCACCACGATGGCGAGCCTCATGCGGGCCCGCCGCATGTTCTCAAACTGCCCTCCCCAATCTATGTAATATCCCGGTGGCAGGGTTATCTCCTTTTTGATCTCTTTATTGGCTTCTGCGACAAAGCTTCCGATGTCTCTGCCCCTTACGTTACATTCCACCACCATACGCCGCCGGCTGTCTTCCCTCGATATCTGGGCCTGTGTCTCCTCCAGGGTAATATCGGCCAGTTGTGTAAGCGGCACAAGCCTCTTATCAGGTGCGCTGACTACGATGTTTTTGATGCCCTCTATGTCTTGTCTAGCCTCCTCGGGAAATCTTACTGTCATATCGAAGCGCATCTGCCCCTCAATTACCTGGGTGGCTGCCTTGCCGCCTATGGCGGTCTCTATAATCTCCTGGACGTCTGCAACGTTTATGCCATAGCGTGCGATGGCCTCGCGGTCTATCTTTATTTGAAGTACGGGCAGTCCGCTTATCTGCTCCATTCTCACATCCTCCGCCCCTTCAATGCCTCTTATAATGCGCTGAATTTGCTCCGCCTTTTCTTTAAGTATGTCAAAGTCGTCGCCAAATACCTTTATTGCGATGTCAGACCTTGTTCCAGCAATGAGCTCGTTTACCCGCATCTCAATGGGCTGAGAGAAGGCATAGCTCATACCGGGAATCTTTTCAAGCTCTGCCTGCATCTTGTTTATGAGTTCCTCTTTGTTGCGGGCGCTTACCCACGCACTCTTTGGTTTTAGAAGTATTAGTATATCGCTGACATCTGGTCCCATAGGGTCGGTTGATATTTCGGCCCGTCCTGTTTTTGATACTATGGTTGTAATCTCGGGGAATTTGCCCATGAGTACGTTTTCTATTTTAGTGGTGGCATTAATGGACTCGGTGAGTGACACGCTTGGCAGCCTGATTGCATGGGCCATAATGTCACCTTCATCCAGTTCTGGTATAAACTCGGAACCCATGAATGGTAGGAGCGCCAGGCTTCCGGCGAAGAGTCCGCCGGCTATGCTGATGGGCAGTATGTTGTGGCGGACGGCCAGGCGCAGGACAGGACGGTAGACGCGCTTGAGGAAGCGAATGACCGCGTTGTCTGCCTCACCCTTGACTCGTATGCCTTTCGGGAAGAAGAAACCGCAGAGGGCAGGCGCAAAGGTTAATGCCAGAATAAGCGAGCCTATCATGGCAATGCACACCACGAGGGCCATGGGTATGAACATCTTCCCTTCTATCCCCTGCAGGGATAGGATGGGTATATAGACCATAATGATAATGACTATGGCAAATACCACCGGTCTGCCTACTTCACGCCCCGCATCTATAATTGTATCTGTGGGTGTCCTTCCGTGGATTTCCTCTTTTGTAGACAGGCGGCGGATGATGTTCTCTACCATGACTACCGAGCCGTCAATAATGATGCCGAAGTCCAGAGCGCCCAGGCTCATCAGGCTGGCAGGTATTCCGGCCAGCATCATGGCGGTAAAGGTAAAGAAGGCGGTAAGGGGTATAATAAGCGTAACTATAAGGGCGCCCTTCCAGTTGTTTAGAAACAGCATGATGGAGCCTATGACCAGGAGTATCCCTATACTAATATTTTCAATCACTGTGCGGATGGTATGATTTATCAATTCCGTGCGGTCGTAGAAGGGCTCTATGGTAACACCTTCGGGCAGGGTAGATGCTATCTCTTTGATTTTTTCCTTTACCCTGTTTACTACAGTACGGCTGTTCTCGCCTTTCAGCATCATAGCCGTGCCGGTGACGGTTTCTCCCTGTCCGTCCTGGGTTGCTGCGCCGTACCTGACCTCCGGGCCAATTACTACTTCTGCCAGGTTCTTGACGTAGATGGGTGTGCCTTCAGGTTCTACGGCAACGACGATGTTTTCTATATCGTCTACTGTCTCAACCAGACCCAGCCCCCTTATTAGATATTGCTCAGAGGCATGTTCTATGTATGCGCCGCCGGCATTAATGTTGTTTGCTGCCAGGGATTCGAAGACCTGCCGCAGGGGGATTCGGTAGCTGACCAGTTTGTTGGGGTCAACCAACACCTGATATTGTTTGACAAAGCCGCCCAGACTGTTTACCTCGTTGACCCCGGGGGCATTCAGTATATGGAACCTTACCATCCAGTCCTGAATGGTACGGAGCTCATATAGGTCTTTGTCCCTGCCTTTTATCGAATACTGGTAAATCTCGCCCAAACCAGTACTTATTGGACCCATGATAGGTGGCCCGTAGCCCTCGGGTATCCGCTCCTGTGCCGTCTGGAGCCGTTCCATTACCTGCTGGCGTGCCCAGTAGATGTCGGCGCGGTCCTTAAAGACGACCGTTACCTGCGAGAAGGCGGATTTGGACAGGGAGCGAACCTCTTCTACGTCCTTTATGCCCATCATGGCCGTTTCTATAGGAAAAGTGATAAGCCTTTCCACTTCCGGCGGCCCAAGGCCGGGGGCCTCCGTATTTATCTGAACCTGGTTAGTGGTTACGTCGGGGACGGCATCTATAGGCAGGCGCATCATTGAGTATATTCCTACGCCTACCAGTATACCTGCCAGCGATACGATTAAAATGCGCAGGTGTACACAGAACCCTATCAGTTTTCCCATTACGTTTTATCCAGGCAGTTGAGATACATTTAATTAATTCTCTGAACAACCCCGTACAATTGTCATTTTGAGGGAGTAAAATGTGCCGTTGTAGGGGCACGTTGTCCGCCTGAGGCGGATGGGTAGGGCAGGGCAACAAGCCCCGCGCTACCCATAAATCAAATCTCTACAAAAGGTTTCGTAAAAGCAATGCGGAATGACAGAAATGTCGAAGCTGTTTTTGCAATAATTGTAGGGGCGAGGTTACCTCGCCCCTACGCGCTGTTTCTGCGAGACCTTTTGTAGGGGCTAGACCTTTGTAGGGGCTTGATTTATCAAGCCCTTTTGGAACGGGTGCGATACCCCTGATTAAATCAGGGGGCACCCCCACAATCGAGATGGAATATACAGAAATCCAGGGTTTTTCAGAGGTCTCATTAATGGGCATGGTCGTGGCCAAGCATTTCCTTCTGAAGCTCGGATTTCAGGTAAAAGGCCCCCTTGGTGACTATCTCATCACCCTCGGTTAAGCCCTCCAGGATTTCTACGTGTTCGTTGGATTCGTTTCCTGCTCTTACCTCTTTCATCTTGTAGGAATAGTCGCCGATAGCCACGAAGACCACCTTGCCGCCTTCGTAGTTCTGGATGGCCGAACAGGGTATGATAAGTTCTTTGTGGCCTGGCAAGGCCCCTCCTGTGGCTATCTCTGCGGTGGCAAACATACCGGGTTTTAGTTTTCTTTTATTGTTATCAAGCTCCACCCTTACCTTTACCGTACGGGTGCGCTCGTCCATTATGTCGCTTATGTAGGAAATCTTGCCGGGAAAGTAGATGTCAGGATAGGCAGACACCGAGACCTTCACCTCTTGTCCGATATTTATCTTTGTGAGGTCTTTTTCGTATATGTCCAGTATAATCCAGAGCACGCCCAGGTCAGCGACGGTAAAGAGCTGGGCCGATGGTTCCTCCATCTCTCCAAGGGCGAGGTGCTTTTGCACTACTGTGCCGCTAAATGGGGAGAGCAGCGGAAAGGCGGTGATTGAATGGGTCTCAGACCGTAGGGTATTAATATCGTCTTCATTCAGACCGAACAGGTGGAGTTTATTTTCCGCGGCCTCGAATTCTGCCTTTGCGCGGAGGTAGGCTGACTTGGCATCCAACATCTCTCTCTCGGAGGAGACCTTCTTCTTCCACAACATTTCTTCCCTCTCAAAATGGGCCTTTTGTACGGACAGGTTAGTCTTGCTGATTAGGTATTCGGAGACGGCGTTGCCCAGCTCTACGCTGTCTAGCATGGCGAGTTTCTGTCCCTTTTTCACCTCGTCTCCGAGGTCTGCAAAAATGTCTACCACCCTGCCCGGCACGCGCGGACCTATGTGGAACACCCGATTGGCGTTAAACTGTATCTCTGCAGTGGTGCGTATGTATTCTTTCGGAGAACTTGGAGTTACCTTTACTGTTTCGATGCCCAGGAGGTCGTAGCTTTCTTTGCTTATCCTTACAATGCCTTCGTGTTGCTCCTCATGTCCCCCTTGCTCATCATGGGTGTGGGGGACCTTGCGTATCTTGCGGACCTCCCTTTCCTTTTTGTCCGGCCCTTCCTCGGCGACGTCTTTTGCCTTTGCCTCTTCGGCCTTTAACGGGGTGGAAAAGAAACCCGAAGCGACTGTCAGGACAAGGATTAGTGTGATAAGAAACCTCTGTATGACCATATACTGACCTCTAATTTATTGTTTTGGTAAAAGATACCCTTTCCAATTCCACAAGGGCATTGTAGTAGTTCAAAAGGGCCTCAAAATAAGACACCTTCGCCTCCAGGAGGTTATTTTGAAGGAGGAGAAACCCGATAAAATCTTCCTTACCTTCTTTATAGGTAAGTTCGTTAAGCTCCAGGCTGTCTTCTATCTCTGAAAAGATTTCCTCATACGCTTTCAAACCGTCTTGGGCGGAGACGAATGCTTGATAAGCGCTCTCCAGTTCCTTTTTTATTTCTAATACCTTTCCCTCTATTTTTAACCACGTTGCATCTCGTTGCGCACGGGTCTTTTGCAGTTCCGCCTGCTTTCTATCTATGATAGGCAGCGGGATGGATATGGCCCCGCCCACTATTCGGTTGTAGCCGTCCTCTCTTCCAAAGAAACCGGAGAGTATGGGGTTAGGTATCCTTTGAGACTTTAACAGGCTTATCTCTCTGTTTATTCTCTCCCCTTCCAGCTTCAACGCTATTAGGTCTGGTCTGTGTTCCTGTGCCGTTTCCATAAGCTTGTCCAGTGCTACCTGGACCTGCCTGTGCCTCAGATCCCCTGTTATATCCAATGGGTCTTCCTGGGAAAGACCCAGCAGGAGCTTTAAATTAGAGAGACTCGATACGTATTTGCTCTTGGCGTTAAGGTAATCATTATCCGCCTTTGCCTGCTGTATCTTTACGCTGTTTACTTCAAGGATAGTGACTGAGCCGGCCTCGTATTTTGTTTGAAATGCATTTGAGAGTTTTTCGAAGAGTGTCAGTATGTTGTATCTTACTTCCAACACCTCTTTAAGGGTCAACACATCATAAAAATTCCCCTTCGTCTTCGTGGTTACTTCCCACTCCAGGGACTCAATATCGGCCCTCACTTTCTCTATATTCTTCTCGGCCACGGATATGCCCTTTCCCCTCTGGCCGAATATCCGGACCTCCTGGGACAGGCCTATCTCGTAGTCGGTGTGGGTCTCGTTGTCCCTGGTATCGTATCTGTTATCAATAAAGCTCTCGACTACGGGATTGGAAGGCACGATGTACGACGCCTTGGTTAGGTCACCCTTTGCCTCATCCAGGCCTTTCCGAAATGCGGCAAGTTCACGGTTGTTCTCCATGGCCGTGTTGACGGCCTGTTCAAGTGTCATAGCCTGGGCACCCGATGATCCCATTAAATGTACAAGTGTTGATAAAATGAAGGCTGATAAGACGAGCCCTCTCCGTATTTTACAGAACACCTTTCAGCTCCTTTAAATTAGTTTAAAGAAAGATTTTATACCGCAGGAGCATACCGACTCTATTATGGATTTGTGGGATAAAACCCAGTAGTACCTGTGAGAAATGATACTGTTGTATGTCTTTAGGCAGTAAACTGTCGGCCTAAAGATTCTCTGGTGGGTGAAATATGGCGTCTGGTAAGAGACTACTGATGGTGGCACGTTCAAACACCATTACCGTTCCGCAGTCGCTGGGCACGATGAAGGAGATGTCTTGGCAAGATTCGCCCGTAAAACTGTGCGAAAAGATACAGCATTGTGGACAGTGATGGATTGGTTCGGAGCCGTCAACAGGGCAGTGGTGGTCAGTGTAAGGGTCGGTAGCGCAGCAATTAGTGGTCAATATCCCCATCTCGTGGGACACTGCCGCTTCCGGCAGTGCAATAAAGAGAAATAGCATCCCTATCACCAACCGCATTACAAGGGTGTTTTTTCTAAACCGCATACTTCTCATTAGGTCCGCCTTTGTGATGCCTTGTGCCTAACTCTGGAAATGCAAGAGCTTACAAAAAATCTACCCAAGTAGAGACCGCCTGTCAAGCAAAAAACATGGGTCGTTTATAATGAGACCTCTGCAAAAGTACCAAAAATGTATAAATATGCCGCAAAGTGTCATTGCGAGCGAAGTGTGTAACGTGGCTTCGTAGGGGCAGACCTCTGTGTCTGCCCAGGGCGAGCGGTGCGACCGCTGCGAGCGGCAGGTTCGCCCCTACAAGTTGCCACGTTCAATCCGCCTCAGGCGGAGAGCAAGCTCCAACGCTACATCTGAGATTGCCCACCAGAGGCGGATCCGCCTCTGGCACGACCCCGTTGCCTTTCGCTCCGTTCGGCTGAGGCTTCGACAAGCTCAGCCCCTGAGTCAACCGAAGGGCTCACGGCCGAAGCCTAGCGATGACGGCCCCGTTTTTGACTTTTACATAGGTCTCAACAGTATTGACCTTGGACGTATACCTTGGGGGTTTTATCAGTGCCGTTTCGCCAGAGATTTAAGGTTGACCTGGAATGGATTAGATTGTACAAATGGTTCTATACTATAATACCGATAGTAAATCCAAATACCTCAGTTCGGGCTTAG
>MHZB01000009.1 GCA_001828605.1 Planctomycetes bacterium RIFCSPLOWO2_12_FULL_50_35
CAGGTGCGCGCTTGTGTCTGGTGCGGAGACCAGGCGCTGCATTCTTTGGTTGCTTTGCACCCTCAGAATGGCAATCATTATACAGCGTTTTCCAGGGGTCTCGCATCTTTTAATTACCTGCTCTGGTTTCTAACTGTTTCTTTATCGCAGCCAGAATCATATCCTTCGGCGGGTAGTCATAAAATTTGTCCTTCAAGAAATAAACATGAACAGTGTCAAGATATTTTTCTATTAACAGTGATTAATAGACAGAGTCTCTACGTTTTTTGGCTATTTTGGCAGTTCGGCAACAGCCTCGTACATGCTATAAAGTTATCTCTAATGCCTTTGCCAGTTTCTCGACAGCCACATCCAAGGGCAGGTGTATGAAGACGTCCGCACGGGAGTCATACCGCGTAGGCTGAAGGTTTATTATGATGAGCCTGGCACCGTGTTCCTGCGCTATCCCTGGCATATCCGCCGCCGGATACACCACTAAGGAAGAACCCATTACAAGAAGCAGGTCACAATTTCCCAGGGATTCAAGGGCCTTCCGGTATGCCTCCTCCGGAAGCGCCTCGCCAAACAGGACTATATTGGGTCTTATCAAGGCATGACAGTCGGGGCATAAGGGAGGAAGCCGTTCCTCCGTCTCTTTAACCATCTCTTCCAGGGTAAATTCCCTTTTACATGCACCGCCGGTACACCTAGCCGTACTCAACCCGCCGTGCAATTCTACAATGTTCTTTGAGCCGGCCCTTTGATGGAGCCCGTCTATATTCTGTGTAATCACGCATTTGAGCTTACCCTCTGCCTCAAGCCGTGAGAGGAAACGGTGCGCCAAGGTAGGTCGTGCATCTTGAAATCTCGGAAGGAGTTCCCTGCCAAATTCATAGAAGCCTTTGGGGTCGCTCATAAAACCCACATCTGTGAAGAGCATCATCTTAGAGGGGTCCTTCTGCCAGAGGCCTTCGTCCGGGCTGCGGAAGTCTGGGATTCCGGCCGCGGTGCTGATGCCCGCTCCGGTCAACGACACCATGGACTTCGACTCTCTTATTATGGAGGCAGCCTTTTCTATCTTCCTATCAGTATTCAACCCCAGGTCTCGCCCCGATGCCGTCTTTATAGTAATGCTTTACGGCCCGTACCTCGCTCACCAGGTCTGCCACCTCGACCACCTGCGGATGGGCGTTGCGGCCCGTTAGGATAAGTTCCACCCCCTTGGGCCTTTCTTTTATAAGCTCCACCACCCGATTAACGTCCAGCATTTTATAATCAACAAGCATATTTATCTCGTCAAGGATTACCAGGTCGTACCGTCCCGACAGCACCGCCTCTCTTGCCTTCTCAAAACCCTTCTCCGCCAGCACCGTATCTTCAGAAGTGGGGTTGCCGCACACGAATTTAGACGACCCAAAACGCTCGATGGTAACGTTCTCCATCTTTCCCAATATCTCTATCTCACCACTTCGTCTTCCCTTGAGGAACTGGATAATAAGCACCATCTGCCCGTGCCCCAAGGCGCGTACGGCCTGACCCATGGCTGCAGTGGTCTTCCCCTTTCCGTCACCTGTGTACACCTGTACCCTTCCTACCCTTTTCATACAGCGAGTATCCTATCACAGAGTACCGGTACGGGCAACACTACAAAAACGGAGCACTGCATGGAAAAGAGAGGGAAACAAAAAAAGCCCCAGGCACTCGTGCCTGGGGCTTTTCTATTTGCTCAGCTTCGCCTTTAAATAAGGCTCTTACTGCTGTTTCTTCCTCCTCATTAAGACGGCGGTGCCAAAGACCATACCGGCAAGGCCGGCCAATATGACCCCGAGTGAAGGCATGCTCTTAAACCTGCCCTTCTCCTTAAGGAATTTGTCCGTGTCCTTGGCCCTCATCAGATGACGCGCCTCACTCTCGATGTACGAAATCTTCTCGAAGATCTTGGAGGACCCATACCACCAGGAGATATCCTGCTGTACGTGGGCAGTCCCTTTGTACAGGAAGGCCTTGTCACCAAACCACATATCCGTGTACCACCTCTCTATCTTGGAGGGGTTGTACTTTCCGGGGTAGAACACGCCGTATACGCCAAGTATAGGCCCTAACACAGGTAATTTACCCTTTGTCTGCTTAATGGCGTTGAATACCGGCTCGCCAAGCAGTCCCGGTCCGAGGGCGTCTGCAACCACGTCTCCAAGCGGGAACGGGTCTCTTTCCTCCGGGCCCGGATCGAGGGCGCCGGCAGCAATCACGTCCTCAATGACCTTCTGCGCCCTATCCTGGAGGCCCCAGACCTGGAACATAACGTCATCGAGATTCTCCAGATACAGCCTGCCCCAGCGAGGGCTGTGGCAGTTGGAGCATACCTCTATCCATTTCTCCCTCTTCTTCTTACTCTCCGGACTGTATACGTCCAATTTATAGTTCAGCGGTGGGAGATTTACGCCGTAAGGATAGTCCTTAAGCGACGACTTGAACTCAACGCCTTTCGGAGGCACAGTGCCCATGCGCCAGATACCCTTTGATACGGTGTTATGGGTATATTTCCCGTCAACAGAATACATGTGGCAGAACTGGCAGGTGGGGGTACGATAAGTCTCGCCGGGAACCACCTCTGAGAGGGGCTTTTCAAAGTCCCACTCATGGCCTTCCATGTGATAGATGTAGCCCATCTTGGACTCACCGTAGGACTCGGCATCCGGGTGGTCATAACCCATGTGACAGCTCATACATGCCTCAGGCTTCCTGCCCTCGGCTGCACGGAAGGCGTGCCTTGTGTGGCATATATCACACTTCTCCGAGGCAGCGTGACAATAGTCACAACCAAACTGCAGCTGGCCGATCCCCATCCTGTACAGTTCAGGGTACCAAGGGACTATAACGTTGGCCTCGGTAGTCTGTGGATGGTTCGGTCTGCCGTAATCCTTTTCTGACAACCACTCGTTAACCTGCTGAACGTGGCACTGACCGCAGTGCTGGGAGGCGGGCATATGGAGTTCCTTATGGTCCTTCCCATGACACCAGCTGCAGTCAACCTCCTCAAGCTCTTGATTTAAGCGTTTCTCTATATCCTTGGTTTTAGTGGCAAAGTAGTCATTCTTCTTGGGATGGGCATGGGTTGATTCCCTCCAGTCTCTGACCAGACCGGGAGTTACCTCCTCGTGGCACTTAACGCACTCGTTTGCCTTGTACTTCTGCAAGAGCTGGTCGTAATAAGTGCCATCCGGCTTTACATAATGCCTGGTTGGCATCCAATACATGTGCATGGCCGGCGGCTTATAAAAGTCCATCCACGGCCCGCTGCCCTTCTCGAGGCCGACATACTCCTCAAACCACTTCTTGAGGGTATCATTATCGTAGAGTTCGTTAAGCTTTTCCTGCGATGCAGGCTGTGGCAGCTTGTACCCCTCCTCTGCAACCGCAAGAGTTCCTCCGGGTAACCCTACGAGCAGGGAAAGAATTAACATTGCTCCTAAAGGTCTTATAAATCTCATAAATACCTCTCCTTTTAAACTTCTATTCTTATTCCCCATATTATTTCCTCAGCCAAGCCTCAGAAGGTGGAATCTTTTCCGACTCTGTCAAGAGCCTGGAGTACTCGGTAAACCACCAATCTCCGGTCGTATCCCGTTCTTTATAGTACTCCAACCTCATCTCGTGGTGCCGACTTATGTGACATTCAAAACATACATTGTAAGGGCTGTTAACGCGGGCAATCTTTTGGCCCTCTTGAGCCTTACCGACGTCCATAAAGTAGCTGTAAAGTTCCCCGGGGCCATGACACGCCTCACAGGTCACACCAGCTTCTGAATACTGTCCAGTCTTTGCATCATACCCGGTTGTGTGACACTTATAACACTGCTTCCTGTACTCCTCGTTACCGTCCACAAAATCCGGGGCTCGCTTTACCCTCTCAAAGCTCGTAAACTTAGTCCGCTTCCATTGCTCAACGTGTGGGGCAGTAAGCCCGGCATGGCAGTGCAAACACTTCTTGCTGCCGGTGAATATTGCGTGCTCGCCCGTCACGCCCAGATGTCTGAAGTTCCCCCATACCGGGGTAAGATTGGGGTCGGTTTCTTCCGGTGAGAGCTCGGTAAATTCGAGCCATAATGCAAAAACCGCATCTGAATTTTCCATCCTCTTCTGCATCTGACGCCTGTGGGGAAACATGCCATGATGGGCTACTTCCTTCACCAGGGCCCTTCCTTCTCCTTTATGACATACCGTACACCCGTAGACGTCGAACGGGAATTCTTTCACTATATTATGCGACGCAACCAGCTTCCTTTCGTCTATATGACAGGTCGTACACCTGTCAACCTTGTCGCCGTTTCGCTGCTGCGCCCAAGTAGCTGTGCCTTTGAGCAGGACCTGTTTTATCTCATACTTCGGGTTGCTGAACTTGGCAATTTCCTCCTGTAATTTCTCCTTTTCCTTCTCATCGGCAACGGCTACAAGCTCCTTCTCAGCCTGCTTCAGCTGCTGCGCATAGTACTCCTTCTGGTACTCCATCCATGCAGGGTTAACTTCCTCTTTTAACCACAGATATGACGACCAGAAAAAGAGGACGCTGAACAATAGGAATAATTTACGTTTCATTGCAACTATCCGTTCTCTACTAAATATTAATCCAGGGTGTCTGTAAAACGTATTTCATGTTTAAGCCGAGCCTCAGTACGCTCTTTACCACCGTACCAATCATGACCAGCAGGAGAAACATGGTGATGCTGTACCTTACAGGGCCGAGCTCCTGATACCAACTCCTCCACCTCTTGGTGGGATAGTACATGCCGCCGCCAAAAAACGCCAAGAGCATCAGCAGCCCTAACGCCCAATGAGGGCTCCACAACGGCGGGGGTGTGGGGAAGTCCAATGTCCACTGTTCCCAGGGCCAGAACCAGGCCCAGAAGGGACCCCTGCAATAAACCCCAATGATAATCAAGACATACCAGTATATAAAACCAAACGTAAACACAGTTATTGCAAACTTCCTCTCAGAGAATATATAGTAACCGCTGCCCTTGGGGTTGGTATCAATGTAAGGTATAAGCATCAGCCCAAAAATGATGAACATGGGCAGGACAACCCCAGCAAACCAAGGGTCAAAATAGACCAAGACCTCCTGAAGTCCGAGGAAGTACCAAGGAGCCTTTGCCGGGTTTTCCGGTTCTCCGGGGTTGGCCAGCTCTCTTAATGGGGCATCTACGTAATAACTATAGAAGAAGATAATAACCAAAAAGAGTAAGCCGCACAGAAATTCCTTGGCCACTAAATTGGGCCAGGTGTGTACCTTCTCTTGTTTAACTTTAGTTTTCGAATCTTCTTCTTTAGTAATAACTTCTGCAGCGGACATATTTTTCCTCTCCTTCTCCGACCCTATAGCTGTCCCGAGAATCCGTCCTTCCTTACACGCCAAAAGTGCAGCATTATTAATCCCCCTGCCAGACTAGGAAGAGCTATACAGTGCCAGACATAGGCACGGAGGAGCGCGGGCGCCTGAATGGACGTCCCGCCCAAAAGTGCAAAGCGTATATCGTTATCAATGGTAAAACCGAATAAATCGGCAAACGGACCTTGATAGCCTGCAAACGGTGTAGCCCCGGCCATATTCGTCCCAACCGTTATGGCCCAGTATCCCAACTGGTCCCAAGGCAACAGGTATCCGGTAAAACTCAAGAGCAATGTGAGAACCAGGAGCACCACGCCGACAACCCAATTGAACTGTCTTGGGGACTTATAAGCACCCGTTAAAAACACCCTCAACATATGGAAGCATACCGTAATCACCATGGCGTGACCTGCCCACCGGTGGGTATTCCTCAAAAGCCTGCCAAACGGTGCGGCATTATTACTCAGGTCGATCATATCGGCGTAGGCGCGGTTTACATCCGGTGTATAGTAGAACATCAACAATATGCCCGTCAGGGTTTCGAACAAAAATATGAAGAAGGTCAAACCACCCAGGCAGAAGGTATAGCTTATGTTTAAGCTCTCTTTCCTCACGGTAGGCGGATGTATGTGCATCCACACGTTGCCTACTATCTGGAGCACACGGTTTCTGGGCGTGTCTTCGTAGCTGTGCCGGAATACGGACTTCCATATCTCGTTTCCTGTAATTAACTCTATAACCTTCTTCAGGTCGGGGATCATGCCCTACTCCTTCTAAATAGTCAGCACCGTAACGCGCTCTATTATTGTGCTCGTATCTACCATAAGTTTACCGTCGTCGGACAGGTGCATGTCGAAGTGGAACAGGGGTCTGGGCGCCGGTCCCGCAAAGTTCACCCCGTCCTTATAATATTTACTCCCGTGACACGGACATTCGTATATACCCTTCTCCTCCGTCCAGTGCACGGCACACCCTAAGTGCTGGCATACCATAGAGATGGCGCTAAAATTATTACCTTCCCTAACGATGAATACCCTCCTGGCCTTAAGGGTCACGACACCGTGGTCCGGAAAGTCAGCGGGGTATCCCACCGGAAACTTCTTTGAGGGTTCAAAAAGCACCTTGGGAAAGAAAAATCCCGTAAAGCTAAATGTCTTGGCCATAAACGCCAGTGTCGTACCAAGGAATATGGTCCACCCGGCATATGTGAAAAAGCCTCTACGGCTTGTCCATGTGCTTGCTGTAACCTCTGTTTTCTCTACCTCTGCCATATTTTACTCTCCAATCTTAACCCCTTAAAATACGCCCCAAGGGATTTAGCACGCTAAGGCTAGTCAAAACAACGCAATTGCCATACCATTTTCCTGCCTGTTTTGGGAATCCAAACGAGATTGCCGCCGGCTTATCTGTGTTTCTATAGTAACTAAAACAAACGACTTAAGAAAATGGTCAAAATCAGAGAAATAGTCTCTAAAACGAGTCTTTACCGATGCGTGTTACCTACAATAGACAAGGGTAGTGGCATAAAACACAAGTTCACTTTTACCAAATAGTTATATTAGTACACCTGAGTATACACCTCTGTGTACCCAAGTGTGCGCCCGGTAACAGGTAAATATGTTTGCAATCAACTGCATATTGGACTATCTTGGGTTTGGAAACCAGACTGCCCACATTTATAGGAGCAAAATTGGCAAACGATAAACCGTCCGGGGTGGAAGGACATCGCTTTTCTCCCAGACCAAACCAGGCCCATCTTATCAGCTGGAATCATTGGGGCGACGACGCCTTTGACACCGCGAAAAAGGAGGATAAACCCGTTTTTCTGAGTATAGGCGCAACGTGGTGTCATTGGTGTCATGTCTTCGACGAGACTACGCTGTCAGACCCGGAGGTAATCGAGCTCCTTAACCGGGATTTTATACCCGTGAGAGTGGATGCAGACAAGAACCCGCATATACAGAACCGCTACCTGGCAGGTGGCTGGCCGACAAGCAGCTTCCTTACACCCACCGGCAACATCATCGTCAGCGGCACCTACATGCAACCCGACGATTTTAAAGAGCTGGCCCAGAAGGTAAGCAAATACTACGCTACCCATAAAGGGGAACTCTACGCCAACATTGCCCAATCAAAGGTCAAAAAGAGTATAGACAGAGAGAGTCAACAGACGCCAGAAGGTGAACCTACGGAAGAGATACCAATCCGGGTGGTCGGCTCCATAAAAGGCATGTTTGACTCCATCCACGGAGGCTTTGGCAACGAACCAAAGTTCCCCCAGTCGGAAGTCATTGAACTGCTGCTTACAGAATATCACATGAGGGACGACAAAGAACTCCTGGATATAGCGACTAAGAGCTTGGACAGTATGATGAGAAGCGAACTCTGGGACAGGGCAGAAAAAGGGTTCTTCCGCTACTCCACCAGGCCGGACTGGTCGGAACCCCATTACGAGAAGATGCTGGAGGGCAATGCAGGACTCCTTAAAGACTACCTGCTTGGCTACCAGGTTACAGGCCAAGAGGCCTACCGAGAGATCGCAGAAGGCATCATCTCGTATATTGACGCCAACCTGTCTTCACCCGATGGTGGTTTCTACGGAAGCCAGGACGCGGACGAAGAGTACTATAAAATGGATGCCGACGACAGAAAGAAAAAGAGTCCTCCTAAGATTGACACGCACATCTACACAAACTGGAACGGTATGATCATATCTCAATACATACGCGCCTACCAGGCACTCGGCCGAAAGGCATATCTGGACAGGGCCGTTAACGCTATAAAACATCTCACGGATAAGGCGCACGAAACCGGCGCTGGTATGTACCACTACATAACAAACGGTGAGGCGAGGCTGAAGGGTTTGCTGGCGGACCAGGTTTATATGGCAGATGCCCTGATTTCCGCCTACGAGACCACTTCCGACAGAAAACACCTCGAAACGGCAATTGACATCATAAACTGCACGATTAATAAATTGTGTGACCAACGTAAGGGAGGTTTTTTCGACATCCCCGAAGAGTCCGCCCGTATAGGAAATCTAACCTTTAGGGAAAAACCCCTTATAGAAAACGCCCAGACCGTACGGGTCTTGAACAGACTTTTCTATCTCACGGGAAAAGAGGACTTCCACAGGCTTGCAGGCATGGCCCTAAAGGTTTTCTTTAACATATATTCGGACTACTCCATACAGGCGGCAACCTATGCCCTTGCGGTCAGAGAATACGTTAAGCACCCAATTGCGATCAATATTATAGGCCCCAAAAAGGACCCGCGGACGTTGGCCCTGCATAATGAGGGCATAAAGATATTCCTGCCGTGGAAGGTTATTCAGGTACTGGACGCCGAAAAGGACCCTCTTACAGTAGGTCCTATAACATATCCTGCTGCGGATGAACCCTCTGCCTACGTATGCGGAGAAGGGACGTGCTCCCCGCCCCTGCACGGCGTCAAGGAACTGAAAAACTTCATAAAGAGGAAATAACGCAGGGACTCGCCGCAACGTGTCTCCACTGCATGACCTCCGGACAAGGCCGTCCCTGGTTCAGTTGCAGGGGCGCCCCTGCATTGTTTCCTGCCGGCCATTGAGAGTGGATTTAGTAATTGACAATGGCAACCATGTAGACTTAGAATAAAGTTTTGCCGCAATGAATCCAAGTCAAACAGTACAACAAGAAGACAAATTATCCGTCCTGCGAAAGTACGAGAAGTACATAACAAAGGACGGTGAGGCAATCCTCTTCAGCACCAAATCGTGCCGGGGAGAGGAGGTAAATTGCCCCAACCTCCTGAAGGCGCCCAGACCCCTGGCCAAGAGGATGAAGGAAAAGCTGGACGAATTGTCCTTCAGCCAGAGGCTCTATGACAAGATTCCCGCCAAGATACTTCCCCATATGACCTTCAAGATGGCCGTGGCCGGCTGTCCCAACAGTTGCTCCCTGCCGCAGATAAAGGATTTTGGCGTGATTGCGCAGGAGAGCGTCGTTGTAGACCCGAGCTGTGAGTGTTCACTGTGTATGAAGTGTCTGAAGGAGTGCAGGGAAGGGGCCATAACCATAATGGAAGACAGGACTGTAATCATCCACCAGGAAAAGTGCGTAAAATGCGGTCTCTGTGCAAGGGTATGCCATACAGGTTCGATAAAGATTGATAGGGTTGGATATTCCATCGTGCTGGGAGGCAAGGTGGGCAGGCACCCGCGTTTTGCCCTGCAACTTATGGAACTCGCTACGGAAGAACAGGTAATAAAGGCCCTTGAAATCTGCGCTGAAAAAATCCTTGCAGAAAACGGGCGCAACCTCTACGGATTCCTTGCAAAGGAGTCCTTTCATGATAAACTTGGAGAGGCATTAAAAGAAGTCATCTGAGTATACAATTTCCCCATCCGCTGCCCCGGACTACAATACAAGCTGCAATGGAACTGGACAACATAGACAAAAAGATACTGCAGGAGATACAGTCAAACTTCCCCCTCACACCCAGGCCGTTCCGAACCCTTGCAGAGCAACTCTCCCTGGAAGAAACCGATGTACTCAATCGGATAAAGGACATGGTGAATAACAAGGTAATACGCAGACTGGGCCCAATCATAGACACCCAGGCCATGGGTAATACCGGGGGACTGATGGCCATGAAGGTGCCCGAGGACAAAATTGAAGACGTAGCGGAGATAATAAACGCTTACAGCAGCGTCTCACACAATTACCTCCGAAAGGGCAGAAACAAAGATATACCATACAATGTTTGGTTCACCATGTCCGCACCCGACAAAGAGGCCCTTGGAAAGAACATGAAAGAGATCGAGGACAAGACGGGACTGGTGGTAAGAAACCTGCCGACCACAAAAAAATTCAAGATTGGCGTAAGGTTCAGCATATACAAGGGTGACTAAAGATGAACGGACAGACCTAAAGGTCTGTCCCTACGTAAATGACTCTGATGTAGGGACAGGTTTTTAAACCTGTCCTAAAATGTATGGGTGCGGCTTGACGCACCGTGTTTACTAAGGTGATTTACTATGGCCGATGAAACAGACATAAAATTAATAAAGTGCATCCAGGACGGCATACCGCTGACGGAGAGACCCTACCGGGACATTGGAAATGCCCTGGGGCTTTCCGAGGATGAGGTCGTCAGCCGGCTGGGAAGGCTGATAAAAGAGAAAAAAATACGCCGCTTCGCCGCATCCGTCGCCCATCGGAAGATAGGGATAAACTCAAACGCCATGACCGTCTGGAGGGTGCCGTCCGAGCGCGTTGACGAGGTCGGCCCCATAATGGCCGGCTTCCCTGAGGTCACGCACTGCTATGAACGCCCCACATTCCCAGACTGGCCGTATAACGTGTTCACCATGATACACGGCTACACGGACGAGGAATGCGAACGGGTAATAGAGGCGATAAAAGAGAAGACCGGACTCGAAGACTACGTAATCCTGTACAGCGAGAAGGAATTTAAAAAGACGGGGACTAGGATTTAACCAACCCCACCGGATAAGCCTCTTCTGAAAACCACAGACACCTTCACAAACCGGCAATAAGACCGACTGCGCGTACTCGACACACCATATAAATACAATCCCCTTAGCAGGACGTGAGAGGCCTATCCCAACAAACGCATCTTGTAGTTGTTCGATTTATCGAGCCATTTGAATACACCCCATAAATGGGGCAGCTACAGGGTGGGGAATACCAGAATCTTCGCTGGCACCCAGAATGATAATTCTGTAGGGGCGTAATTTATTACGCCCGCACGAGGAGGGCTAGATAAATTGAACCACGACAAAATGCAGGTGCGCCAAGACGCACCCTACTGGGCTTTTATAGTCGGTATGCAAAAAGATGTAGCGTGCGAGCTCATCTCGCACGTTTAAAGTTTACGAAAGGTAGTATGGTGCATAGTTACACACCATGCATCACTCGGCGAGTTTTTCTGCGTAGCGGGCTATGATTTCTTCCTGTTCGACGGTCTCGATGGAGCCGGGACGTTTCTTCCTCACCTCATTGACGGCGTCTCTGGCGCTGTAGCCCCCGTGCACAAGGTAGCAGGCAAGCATGGTACCCGTCCTCCCTATCCCCGCCTCGCAGTGCACTGCCACCTTCTTGCCCATCTTCTTCATCCTTACGGCAAATTCCACAAACTCGTCAATCTGTTCCAGGGTAGGCGCAGTAAGGTCCTCGACGGGGACGTGTTTATACTCAAAACCGAACTCCTCAATGAGGGTATTGCTGAGGGGGCTTTCTGTGAGGGATACTATGGCGTCTATGTCGCGTTCTTTGAGGAACTCAAAATCGCTTACCTTTGAGGCGGGCCTTGCCATGCCCGCTATTTCATCCGGCACAAGCCAGCTGAAATTCCTGCTCATACCTATGCCCTCCCCAAGTCACTTATACGACGGCGACTACTACCCCAGTGCCTTAAGGATGCCCCACTGCATTCTGTCTATCTCACCCTCGTTATATCTGCCCTGCCTCCAGCCGAAGTGGAATCCATCGTCTTTGTGCCTAGGGATTATATGAAAGTGTACATGGGGGACGGTCTGACCGGCACAAGGCTTATTCGTTTGGAAGATGTTAAGTCCGTCCGCCTTGGTCACCTCCGCAACGGCCTTAGCCAGGGACGGCACCATTTCCATCACCTTGCCAAATTCCTTCCCAGGGACATCCATTATCGTCTCGTAGTGTTCCCTGGGCATAACCAATACGTGCCCATGGTTTACCGGGTTTATATCCAGAAAAGATATTGCATTCTTGTCCTCAAGAAGTTTTGTGGCGGGAAGCTTTCCTTGGGCAATTTTGCAGAACACACAATCTTTCATTTGTCTTCCCGTTCTTCCTCTGTTCCTTGTTCTGCCTGTGCCGCCGGCTTAGCCTGCGCTTTCCGTGCCTTGACTCCAGCCCTCTCTCCAGCCTTTTTGCCTGCGGTCGCTGGTTTCTCGGTCTTTTTCTCTTTGCCCTCCGTTACCTCGACCTTCGTTTCTGTTTTTGAAGCGCGCGGCTTTTTTTGTCCTGGTTTCTTTGCCTCTACTTTGGGTGCCTCGGCTGTCTCCTCTTTTTTGGCCTCGTCTCCAGGGCCCTCAACCAATTCAAATATCACCCTGTCCGCGTTGTCTCCCAAACGGTACCCGACCAGGCGAAGTTTTCTGTTCACGCCCCCCATCTTATATTCCAACTCGGGAATCTTGCCCACTTTACCGCCCGTAAGCACACCCAACCTGCTCCCGGAAAGGCGCATTATCCTGGTATAGCCCCCGTTCCTGGTCAAATATCTCTGAGCTATGCCGCCGCCTTCCCGCCACTTACCCTCACCTACCAGCTTCTGCACCAGCTCCCTGTTCTGAAGCTTTGACAGAATCATACGGTAATAATGGACATAGGCGGCCTTGTCTGTCTCCTTCTTTGCGACGGCCTTTTTGGAAAGGGTTATCAGCTTCTCTACAAACGATCTTACCTCCTTAGCCCTGGGCATGGTAGTAACGATTCTGCCATGGGTAAATATGTTGGCGGCCAGGTTGCGGCGCAGGGCAAGCCTGTGGCTTGGGGTTCTACGCAGTCGTCTTCCTCTTACTCTATGCCTCATGCGCGCCTACCTTTTCTTTCTTACGCATGCCAAAATCCAACCCGAGCTGCGCCAGTTTTTTCTTTACCTCTTTCAGCGTCGTCCTTCCAAAATTTCTTATCTCCAGCACCTCGTCTTCCGTAAGGGCCACCAGTTCTCCTATCGTCTTTACGTTCGCTGCCTCAAGACAGTTAGATGCGCGCACGGAAAGGTCAAGTTCTGTGACCAATTTATTCAGCTTCGCCTGAAGTTCGTCCGTTATCTCACCCTTCGGTGCAGTGGCCTCCAGACTGGGCCTTATGTCTAGACGCGGCAGCTCACGCCCTATGTCAAAATACTGTACAAAGGAATTAAGGTGCTTCCTGAAAATCTTGGCTGCCTCTACCATTGCCATTTCCGGCGGGACAATACCGTTGGTCCATATCTCCATAATCAGCCTGTCGTAATTGGTTTTCCGGCCCACCCTGGTATCTTCCGTGTAGAACTTCACCTTTCGCACGGGAGAAAACACAGAGTCAACGGCAATCAGGCCGACCTCCGGTTCGTCAGGCTCATTTTCTTCGGCGGTTACGTAGCCGCGCCCCTTTCTCGTCTCCATCTCTACCACAAAATCCACATTATCCGAAAGTGTTGCTATGTGAAGGTCGGGATTAATTATTTCAGCCCCACCTTCTGTAATGATGTCTTTCGCCTTTATTTCACCCTTTTTATGGGCATCTATCTTGAGCTTTCTTGGTTGGTCGTCCTGAAGCTTTACTATGATGGACTTTATATTGAGTATAATATCCGTCACATCTTCTACGACCCCGGGGATATGAGTAAACTCGTGCTTTACCCCCTTAATCCTCACAGAAGTAACAGCGCTACCTTCCAGAGACGACAACAAAACCCTTCGGAGGCTGTTGCCAATAGTGATCCCATATCCCCTCTCGAAAGGTTCTGCAGTGAACTTCCCGTACGTACCGCTCAGTGTCTCCTGGTCCACTGTAATGCGAGCCGGCAGTTCAAAACCCCTCCACCGAATTCGCATACGCACCTCCCATCTAAAAGCTTATATTGACCTAAGGGAAGCTTTTTCTACCCTTTTTGCACATCTTATTTCGAACAGAGTTCAACGACCAACTGCTCTTGTACAGAAGCAGAAACCTCTTCCCTTACAGGCAATCTGATCACCTTGGTCTGTGGGGTGTCCTTATCCAATTCCAGCCACTTGGAATCAAAGCGGGATGAATAACTCTGAAGATTGGTCTTTATCCTGTCCACGCTCTGTTTTCTTGCAGCCGGTTTAATGACATCGCCCACCCTAACGAGATAGGAAGGGATGTCTAACCTCCTCCCATTTACCAAAATATGACCGTGACCTATTATCTGCTTCGCCTCCTTCCTGGACGCTGCGAAGCTAAGGAGATACAGCACATTGTCAATCCTTCTCTCCAATAGTACGAGCAGATTTTCACCTGTGTTGCCCTTTTGCCGTTCGGCCTTTCCGAAAAACCTCCTAAACGGTCTTTCCATTAGACCGTAGAATCTCTTCAGCTTCTGCTTCTCCCTAAACTGTACCCCATATTTGGACGTCTTGCCTCTTTGCCAGAGGTGTTGGCCGGGGACCGTCTTTCTTTTTGTAACGGGGCATTTCACCGTAAAGCAACGGTTCCCCTTGAGGTACAACTTCGTACCTTCCCGCCTGCACAATCTACAGGATGGCCCGGTATACTTGCTCATACCCTTCTACACCCTCCTCTTCTTTCTGGGGCGACAGCCATTATGCGGCAGCGGCGTAACGTCCTCTATGGACTTTACACTAAGCCCCGCCACCTGAAGCGCCGTAATGGCAGATTCCCTGCCTGAGCCAGGCCCTTTCACCCTTATGTCAAGCTCCGACACGCCCTGCTTTCGCGCCTTGTCTGCCACGTTCTCGGCGGCCTTTTGCGCAGCAAAGGGAGTGCTCTTCCTGGAGCCCTTAAATCCTACCGTACCGCCCGATGCCCAACATATGGTCTCTCCATTAAGGTCAGTTATGTTGATGAACGTGTTGTTAAAGGTAGCTTTTATATGTGCTACCGCCCTGCTTATGTTGCGTCGTATCTTTTTGCCCGCCTTGGCCATCAACCATTCTCCCCATTAAAAAGTTCAGGAAGAAAATCTTCTAGAATTGAGCGCACACCGAGCTGATTACATAACCTCCTATAACCATCCATGCCCTTTTTCTTCCCCGACCTCATCATTCTTGCAGTGATAACAAGGTTCTTTGGCGTTACCGTGGGAGGGACTATCTCATGGAATTCAACGTAATAGCCGGCTCCCCTCAAGACCTGTGCCCTCAGGGCCTCCGTAACGAGGTCCGCAAAGCGGTACAGCAAAGGACCAAAATCCGTAAGGTCATGTAACGCCTGCGCCGACCTTATCTGTCCCCTGAGCTGGTTTTGGCAACAGGGCACCACCATAATGTATCTGGCGCCTAACTTTATGCCCCTGGCTATGGCCTCGTCCGTGGCAGAGTCGCAGGCATGAAGGGCCACAACTACGTCTACCTTCTTACCAATAGGGGCGTTGAATCCCAGTGTCTGACCAGCTGTGAAACTCATGTTATCGAAACCAAGTGAGGCTGCAATCCCCCGACACTTCCCTATAAGTGACTCGGAGATATCCACCCCGTAGAATGTGCACTCCACACCATATAATTCCCTCAGGATACGGTTCAGGGCAAATGTAAGATAGGATTTACCGCACGAACACTCCAGGAACACCGGGTCGTCGTCCAGTATGTCTTTAATTTTGTGCAGAATGTGCGCTGAAAAACCGACCGTTTCCTGAAATTTCTTCATTCCCCTCCGGTTGACATCCCCGCCGGGGCCTTCCCATCGGAGTGGACGCAGAAAATCCCTGGAGGAAGTTAACACGCCAGAGAGCGTCTCAACGCTGTATCCCGTATCTTGTAAGACAGTGCCCATCATCAACCCTTTGGAGTCTCTTTCTTCCCTGCCACAGTCCTTCTTTTACCCTTTCTTGTGCGTGCGTTGGTGCTTGTCCTCTGTCCCCTCACGGGCAACCCCATTTTGTGCCGCAAGCCGCGGTAGCTGCCTATGTTCTTCAATAAGGCTATATTCTGATTCTCCTGACGCCTGAGATAACCTTCGACAACATAGTTCTTTTCTATATAGGCGCCCAGCGCACTTAACTGGTCGTCATGCAGGTTCTTTGCACGAAGGTTCTCGTCTATATTCAGCTCCTTTAGAATCTTCTTGGACAAGGTCCTTCCTATACCGTAAATATAAGTAAGCGAAATAAAGATTGGTTTATCAGCAGGTATGTCTATTCCCGCAATCCTGGGCATAAAGACCTCTTTCCTTCGTTATCCTTGGCGCTGTTTGTGTCTTGGGTTGGTACAGATGACGCGAACCACATTCTTACGCCTGATTATCTTGCAATTCTCACATATACGTCTTATTGAAGACCTTACTTTCATGTGATCAATTAAAATCCTTACTGTTTCGAGTGTTACGCCTGACGGTAAATTATTCTCCCCTTATCCAGGTCATATGGTGACATCTCTATAGTCACCTTATCCCCCGGCAGGATTCGTATGAAGTGCATCCTCATCTTGCCGGAGACATGTGCCATAACCTGATGGCCGTTCGGTAACTCCACCCTGAACCTGGCGTTTGGGAGTGCCTCCTTTACGACTGCCTCTACCTTTATCGGCTCCTCTTTACCCATGCACGTCTATTTATTCCCTTGTAAGTACCTCACAGCCTTCGTCAGTAATTACTATAGTGTGTTCAAAATGTGCAGAAAGTTTACGGTCTTTCGTCACAACCGTCCACTTATTATCCAGCACCTCCGTATCGGCAGAACCCTCGCATATCATTGGTTCGATGGCCAGGGTGGTGCCCGCAAGGAGCGTTACATCTCTGGCCAACAAGGACTCGCTTACGTAATTGGGCACCTGGGGGTCTTCGTGCATGTCCCTTCCGATTCCGTGCCCCGTATAATCTCTTATTACGGAATACCCGTTGGACTCAACGTACTGCTGTATCCATCCCGCAACTTCAGAGAGCTTCGTGCCGGACCTTATATTTCTTATCACCCGGTTCAGGGCCTCCTCACACACAGTTAAGATTCTTTCTGCCTCGGGTGAAATTCGCGCTATAGGGATGGTCACAGCGGCGTCGGCTACATATCTCTTGTATTCCACACCCACATCTATACTAAGAATGTCGCCCTCGTTAAGCCTCCTCGGCCCTGGTATCCCGTGTACCACCTCTTCATTGATTGACGTACATATGCTCTTCGGATAGCCCATGTAGCCCTTAAATATCGCCCTGCCGTTGTGCTGTCGAACATATTTATCTAACTCTCCATCCAGAAATTCCGTAGTAACACCTATTTTAGCCAGTTTTTTTGCAAGGAGCAAGGCACCCGCAACTATCTTCCCCGCTTCCCGCATCCTCTCTATCTGCCTGGCGCTTTTACACTCTATCATCCTGTCATTTATTTCCCTTAAACAGCGAATCCAGGACCCCACATATATCATTGCGTATGTCCCCCACATCCCGGTCCGCGTCAATGGTGTTGAGTACACTCCTTTTCTTATAGTAATCAATAAGGTCTGCCGTCTGTTCATGGTAGACCTTGAGCCTTTTCTTCACGGTCTCTACATTATCGTCTGGCCGCTGTCCCAGCGGCTTGCCGCACCTGTCGCAGATGCCGGCTTTTTTCGGCGGCATGTACAGCTCGTGATAATTTGCTCCACACGATGAACACAGCCACCTGCCGGTAAGGCGCTTTACCGCCGTCTTCTCCGACACGACGAAATAGAATACCCCATCGAGTTTGTATCCCAACTTCTTCAGGGTCTCGTCCAGCGCCTTTGCCTGCGCAAGGTTTCTTGGAAACCCGTCCAAAAGAAAACTGGAGTTATTGCCTCCTTTTGTCAAACAATCCGCAACGATATCTACCACCAGTTTGTCAGGGACAAGAAGACCTTTTTCCATGTACTCCCTTGCCTTCGCACCGGTAGCGGTACCTGCCTGAACCGCCTCCCTGAGCAGGTCGCCGGTGGACACGTGCTTCATGTTCTTCTTTTTGCTTAGCGTCTCCGCCTGGGTACCCTTCCCCGCTCCCGGAGGACCCAGAAATACTACGTTCATCCTCTCCTGCCCCTCACTCTCGCCGAACCACCAAGGAGTCCGCTGTAATGCCTCATAAGCAAGTGGGCCTCTATCTTCTGCAGCATATCCAGTGCGACACCCACCACTATCAGTAACCCTGTACCGCCATAAAATCCGGCAATTGCGCGGCTTATCTCAAAGCCACTAGACATCATCATCGGAAGCAGTGCAATTATTGCCAGGAATGAGGCGCCTGCCAGGGTTATTCTGCTCATAACATTTTCGAGATATTCGGCCGTCCGACCACCCGGTCTAATACCTGGGATAAAACTGCCGTAATCCTTCAGGTTATCAGACATCTCTTTCGGGTTGAACTGTATTGCAGTCCAAAAATAGCAAAAGAACGCTATGAGAAAACAGTAGAGACCTACGTAGACGACCCCTCCCTGAAGGGCATCGGTCAGCCGTGACGTCAGCCAGTAACCAAAACTCTCCGGTTCAAACCTCACCTGCAGGCCCTGGATAATTGCAGTGGGGAATATGAGCAGAGACTGCGCAAAGATGATGGGCATAACCCCTCCCTGATTCACTCTAAGCGGTAAGAAGTGCTTCTGCCCGCCATACACCCTCCGCCCACGGGTATGTTTTGCCTGCTGGACAGGGATGCGTCTCTGACCCTGTGTAATGTACACGACGCCGGCTACTATCGCCACGAAGGAGGCTATCAACAACAACAGTTTAAAGATACCTATCTGGTGCTCAGCCGGAGCAACTGAGAACGTAAAATTGGACATAATCTGGGAAAATGCCCAGGGTAAGCGGTCCACAATGCCTACCATTATTACTATGGAAATACCGCTCCCTATTCCATGCTCGTCTATCTGCTCTCCTATCCACATCAGAAACATCGTACCCGTGGTGAGCAACAGCGAGGCCGTAAGCTGAAAGCTCGCGCCCTGTAGATACACGGGCACCACCGGCACGTTATTTATCTCTATAGTATAGAGGGTACGGGTAAGAACAAATGCCTGAAACATACAGAGGATAACGGTAGTCATCCTCGTATACTGATTTATTTTCTTCCTCCCTACCTCTCCTTCCTTGTGCAAGCGCTCCAGAGCCGGTATAACGCCGACCAGCAACTGAAAGATAATGGATGCACTTATATAGGGCATGACCCCTAAGCCGAATATGGCCCCTGATGCAAGGGCACCACCGGCAAAGAGGTCTACCAGGCCAAGGAGTTGGCCTACACCGGTACCCGTAAACTGTACAAAATATGACTTAAGAACGTTCGTATCAATACCCGGGATGGGAATAAAAACTCCCACCCTGCACAGGGCAATCAGACCCAAGGTAATCAAAAGCTTGTGCCGCAGTTCAGGTATCTTGTATATGTTCTGTAATTTGTCTATCACTCTATAATCTTCGCCTCGCCGCCTGCGGCGGTTATTTTCTCCACGGCATTTTTACTAAACTTGTGGGCAAATACCTTGACGGGCCTTGTAAGCTCGCCGTCTCCCAAGACCTTCACCCCGGCCCCAAGCCTTCCCCGCACCAGCCCGGAGTCCCGAAGGGTCTTAAGGTCAACAACGTCCTTCCCTTCCAAAGAATTGATTTGACCCACATTTACGATACTGAAGACCTTCTTAAAAATATTCGTAAAACCCCTCTTGGGTATGCGGCGCACCATGGGCATCTGTCCGCCTTCAAAGTAAAGCCCGGTCTCCGTGCCCGAACGCGCCCCGGAGCCCTTCGTGCCTCTTCCGCACGTCTTGCCGAGGCCGGAACCCGGACCACATCCCAGGCGTTTTTTCCGCTGCCTCCGTTTGCCATATGTCTTAACGTCTTTAAGGTTCATTCCAGATCAACCCCTCTAAGCTGGGCTATATACTTCGGGTCTTTTAAAGACCTAAGACCTTCCATGGTCGCCTTAACGACATTCAACGGATTTCTTGAGCCGTAACACTTTGAAAGTATATTCCTTACACCCGCAAGCTCCAAGACCGCCCGTGCCGCCGCTCCGGCCTTTATACCGGTACCTGGGGCAGCGGGCTTCAGAAACACGCGAGTAGCACCATATCGCCCCCAAACCGCATATGGGATGGTGTCACCCTTAAGGACAACGGGCAACATCCCCCTTTTAGCATCTTTTGTACCCTTGGATATTGCGCTGGGCACCTCTCTTGCCTTGCCAAAGCCGTAACCCACCTTGCCCTGCCTATCTCCCACCACTACCAGGGCGCTAAAGCTCAGGTTTTTGCCGCCTTTGGTAACCGCAGTGCAGCGGTTGATGGAAACTACCGCCTCTTCGAGTACCCCTGCTTCTTTCTCTGGTTCTGCCAAATCTTCACCTCTCTAAAATTGGAGCTCTGCCTTTCTTGCTGCATCAGCCAAGGCCTTTATCCTGCCGTGAAACTTATAAAAACTCCTGTCAAAGACCACCTTGCTGACGCCGATTCTCTTCGCCTCACTTGCAATCTTCTGTCCTACCAGTTCTGCCGCCTTTTTATTCCCCCCTCCCCCCGAAATCTTCTCTTTGATGTCCGGCGAGAGGGTGGAGGCCGACGCCATGGTCCTGCCCTCACCGTCATCAATCAGCTGGCAGTACAAATTGTTGAGGCTCCTGTAGACGGAGAGCCGCGGTCTGTCCTTGGTGCCGCAGACCTTCCGGCGCACCCTTAAATGCCTCTTATGCCTTTGTCTCCACTTTTTCCTCTGCGCGTCCACGACAAAAAGACCTCCTCTACTGCTGCTGACTGCCAAAGGCCTTGCCAGCTTTTCTCCGCACCGTCTCGCCCTTGTACTTCACACCCTTGCCCTTATAAGGTTCTACGGGTCTCAACTTCCGTATCCTAGCGGCAATCTGCCCCACCAACTGTTTGTCAACGCCGCTTATGGTAAATTTTGCGGGGTTTGTGGGCTGTATGACTTGTACCGTCATGCCTTCGGGTATCTTGACTTGGACCGGCTTAGTGTATCCCAATGCCAGCACCAAATCCTTCCCCTGCAGCTTCACGTTATAACCCAGCCCTACTATCTCCATCTCTTTTGCAAAGCCTTTTGTCACACCCTCCACAGCGTTGGCCACCAACGTCCTTGAAAGACCGTGAAAGGCCCTTTGTTTCGGATTGTCCGAACGCATCTTTATATTGATGAGCCTGGCATCCGCATCGTACTCCGCCATCACTGCAGGATGAACGGTCTGAGAAAACTGCCCCTTAGGCCCCTTTACATTTACAGTACGTTGGTCTATTACAGTAACGTCCACACCCTTGGGGACGGCTATAGGTAACCTTCCTATACGAGACATAACAACTCACTCTCCTACCAAACAGTGCATATGATCTCTCCACCCACTTTGGCCTTACGGCACTCTCTGTCGCTCATGATGCCTTTGGGGGTGGATACAATGGCAACACCCACGCCTCCCATGACCTTTCCCAAGTCATCTACACCCGTGTACAACCTCCGCCCGGGTTTGCTCTCCCGCTTCAGTTGGCGTATGACCCTCTCTTTCTGATTGCCATACTTGAGGTAGACCCTGATGACGCCCTGACGGTTGTCTTCTATCTCCTTATAGTCCTTTATGAATCCTTCAGCCTTAAGGACTCTTGCCACCTCACACTTTGCGTTTGAGCGGGGTACGTCCACGCTTTCTTTTGCCCTCATGTTTGCGTTTCTAATGCGCGTCAACATATCTGCAATGGGGTCGGTCATCGTCATGGTATTCTCCTACCAGCTTGCCTTTCTGACTCCCGGTATTTCTCCCTTGGAGGCCAGGTTCCTGAAACAAATCCTGCATATCTGAAACTTGCGGTAATATGCCCTTCGCCTGCCGCAGAGTTGACAGCGGTTATACTTGCGCGTCTTGTACTTAGGTTCTCTTTTTGCCTTTACTAATAGAGCCTTTCTAGCCATATCCTTAGTCCCTAAACGGTGTCCCCAATATACGGAGCAGCTCCTTAGACCTTTCCTTCTGCTTGCCGCTAATTACTATAGTTATATCCATGCCCTGCACGAACTCCACGTCCTCCGGACTTATCTCGGGAAAGACCAACTGTTCATGTATGCCAAGGGTATAATTCCCGGCCTCGTCAAACCCCTTGGATGACAACCCCCTAAAGTCCTTTATCCTGGGCAGAGTTACGTTAACGAGTCTATCCAGAAACTCGTACATCCTAACGCCCCTCAAGGTTGCCTTGCAACCAATGGGGTTGCCTTTCCTGAGCTTAAATTCAGCTAAAGACTTCTTGGCCTTGGTGACCACGGGCTTCTGCCCTGTAATAAGCCCCAGTTGCTTTTGGGCGTCTTCAAGGCATTTCTTGTTCTCCAGGGCCTTGCCGACCCCCATATTTACCACTATTTTGGAGATCCTGGGTACCGCCATAACATTTTTGTAGCCGTACTTCTTGACCATTTCCGGAATGATCTTTTCTTTATAGAGCTTCAATAACCTAGCCATCCCTTATCCCTCGGTTCCTGCCGTTATTGCACGTCCACACTTATAACAGACCCGCATTTTCGATTTTCCTTTTTCTTGCTTAACGCGGGTCCTCACGCCCCTGTTATGCTTTGCGCAATTCTTGTTCGTACACACCACAAGTACATTGGACACCGCTATGGGGGCCTCTTTCTGCACCCTCCCGCCCTGTGGATTCTTCTGACTGGGACGAACGTGCCTATTGATATAGTTAATACCTTCCACCAAGACCCTGTTTTCTTTGGGAAAGACAGTCAGTATCTTTCCGGTCTTACCGGCCTCATTGCCTGTTATAACTTCTACTATGTCGTTCTTTACTACGTGCATATCGCGATCTCTTCTCTACACCACTTCCGGAGCCAGAGACAATATCTTCATAAATTTCTTCTGTCTCAATTCCCTTGCCACGGCACCAAAGATTCTGGTACCCTTGGGGTTACCGTCGTCGTCGATGATTACAACGGCATTCTTGTCAAACCGTAAAAACGAACCGTCTTCCCTGCCAATGTTATTCTTAGTACGTACCACCACACCCCTTACGACATCTCCCTTTTTTACCTCTCCTCCAGGTATGGCCTTCTTCACAGAGGCTACTATAATATCGCCAATTCCGGCATATCTCCTGGCAGAGCCGCCCAGCACCTTTATGCACATGACCCTCTTGGCACCCGTGTTATCGGCGACATCCAACTTTGTATATTCCATTATCATCTACGCAGTCTCCTCCAATACCCGCACCAGCCGCCAACGTTTGGTCTTGCTGAGAGGCCTTGTCTCCATAATCTCCACCGTATCGCCCACCTTTGCCTTATTCCCTTCATCGTGCGTCCTATATGCTGTAACATTCTTGACGTATTTACCGTAGCGTGGGTGTCTCCTCTGCCTTTCCACCTTTACAATAATGGTCTTATCCATCTTGTCGCTGCTGACTACGCCTATTACCCGTTTTCTGCGGCTCGTGTTTCTCATTGCTTCTTGGTCTCTCCGGAGTAGAGCCTCTTGTTGATACCCAGATCCATCTCTCTCAATATCGTTTTCGTCCTTGCTATTTTCTTTCTGGTCTTGGCGTATTGTGCGGAGTTCTTAAGCTCCCCTGCCTGCCATTGGATCCTGAGGTTCAACAGCTCCCTCTTACTCCCCTCCAATTCTGCCAGGATATCTTCACGCAATTTGGTCCTAATTTCCCCAGGTTTCATCACTAGACCCTCCTAGTTATCATCCTGACACTTACAGGGAGCTTGTGGGCCACACGGTTAAACGCCTGTCTTGCCATAGCCTCGGGTACGCCCCCGATCTCATAGATTACGGTGCCGGGCTTTACAACAGCAACCCAGAATTCCGGCTCACCTTTACCCTTTCCCATACGTGTCTCTATCGGCTTTGAGCTGACGGATTTTTGCGGGAAGACCCTGATAACCAGCTTCCCCTCCCTACCCAGGAAATGGCTTACCGCAACCCTGCCTGCCTCTAGCTGCTGTGCGGTAATCCAGCCGGGATCCATGCTCTGAAGACCGTATTCGCAAAAGGCCACAGTATGGCCCCTTGTGGCGTTACCCTTGATGCGTCTGCGCTGGGTCTTCCTAAACTTTACTCTCTTTGGCATCAGCCGCATAGCGACGTTTCTCCCCGGGGGCTAACTCCCCCTTGTATATCCAGACCTTCACGCCTATAGTCCCATAGGTGGTAAAGGCCTCGTGGAAACCGTAATCAATATCTGCCCTTAAGGTGTGGAGCGGAATTTTGCCCGTGCTAACAGACTCGGTCCTGGCTATCTCCGCCCCCCCCAGTCTTCCCGATATCTGAATCTTGAACCCCTCGGCACCTGCGTTCATAGACGTGTCCATCGCCTTTCTCAATGTCCTGCGGAAGGCGGCCCGTTTCATCAACTGCTCCACCACTGCTTCGGCAACAAGCTGGGCATTCAGCTCCGGCTTAGCCACTTCCTTTATCTTTATTGTTATCTGACGCCCAGTTAACCCCTCCAGTTCTTCTTTCAGCTTGTCTATACCCGAGCCCTTACGCCCAATAATAAGACCGGGACGGGCCGTATGAAGGGTAACTCTAGCCTCTTCTCTAGTCCTCTCTATGTGTACGGCCGGTATGCCCGCAAATTGATAGTTCTTCTTGATATATTTGCGGATTTTTTGGTCTTCTACCAGAAGCGTACCGAATTCCTTCTTGTTGGCATACCAGGTGGAACGCCAGTCCTCGGTTATACCTATCCTGAATCCTCTCGGATTGACCTTTTGGCCCATAACGTTCTCTCTCCCTATCGTTTGCCTTCGTCCGAAACAACCACGGTAATGTGACTGGTCCGACTCACCATCGGCGCCCCCATACCTCTGGGCCTGGCCCAGTGCCACTTGTGCATGGGTCCGCAATTCACCCTGGTCTCCTGTACCACAAGGGCATCCAGGTTCCCTCCCGCGGTCTCTTCCGCATTGGCCAGTGCAGACCTGAGTACCTTATCTATCACGTATGCAGCCCTCTTGCGAGTACCGCGGAGTATCTGCAAGGCATCGTTCACCGGTTTACCCTTTATAAGAGCAGCCACCAGCCTTGCCTTCTGCGGAGATATCTGTGCGTATCTATAAATTGCCTTTGCCTTCATCGCTACCGCCCAAGGGCCTTCATCTCTTTCTTCTTTATTCCACCATGACCTCTGAAGATGCGCGTGGGAGAAAACTCGCCTAGCTTGTGCCCAACCATATCTTCTGCAACGAAAAGTTTTTGAAATATCTTGCCGTTGTGGATAAGAAAAGTATGACCTACAAATTCAGGGACAACTGTACAGGACCTGGCCCAGGTCTTTATAGGCTCCTTCTGTCCAGAGTCCTTCTGTTTCATTACCTTATTCATAAGCTTTTCGTCTACACAGGGTCCCTTTTTTACCGAACGGCTCATGTCTTACGATACCTCATTTCTGCCTTCTGCGAATTATAAACTTGTTGCTTAACGCCCTTTTGTTTCTGGTCTTACCACCCTTGGAGAGTACGCCCGTCGGAGAGCAAGGCGGACGACCGCCGTGCGCTCTTCCCTCGCCACCGCCCATCGGGTGTGACACGGGGTTCATAGCTACCCCTCGCACATGGGACCTTATGCCCATATGCCGGCTCCTGCCAGCCTTGCCGATAACTACGTTAATATGGTCGGCATTTCCGATATGCCCTATTGTGGCCCTGCAGTCCTCGTGCACCTTGCGTATCTCACCGGACGGTAAGATTATATGGACATACCCGCCTTCCCTGGCCAGGAGACGGACCAGACTGCCTGCGGACCTTGACAACTGCCCGCCGTGACCTATCTCAAGTTCAACGTTGTGTATGTCCATTCCTAAAGGGATGTTCTTGAGCGGCATGGCGTTTCCTATCTTTGGCTCCACCTTTTCCCCGGAGGCAATGGCATCCCCTACCTTGAGCCCCTCCGGAGCAATGATGTACCTCTTTTCACCGTCTCTGTAGTACAGAAGCGCTATCCTGGCAGACCTGTTGGGATCGTATTCTATAGAGGCCACCTTTGCCGGCACATCGTCCTTATTCCTCTTAAAGTCGATTATTCTGTATTGCCTCTTTGCCCCGCCACCCATAC
The DNA here is from genome assembly GCA_001828605.1 of Planctomycetes bacterium RIFCSPLOWO2_12_FULL_50_35. Lineage (GTDB taxonomy): Bacteria > Planctomycetota > Brocadiia > Brocadiales > Bathyanammoxibiaceae > 2-02-FULL-50-16-A. The sequence goes on from MHZB01000009.1 coordinate 26,105, forward strand.
GTCTGGTAGTCATCCTACCCCGATTGTTCCTGCCTCCCGTTCTAGAGAGGGGTTCCAACAGGCTTCTTTCGGGTTTCTTCGAGGTTATCTCAGAAAAATCCAAGACACTGGCAAAACGTCTACCCGGAGATGTGGGTTTGTATTTTCTCATAATTATCCCGCTGTTAATACCCCAAGTCTATGGCGCCGCCTTCTTTGAGCGTTACCACGGCTTTCTTCCAAGTGTGAATCTTAGCCGGCCCAAACCGTGTCCTCTTGGGTTTGGTACGGTTATTCATAGTCCTTACTTCTTGTACCTTTACGTTAAAAAGCTTCTCCACTGCCTGCTTTACCTGTATCTTATTGGCCCTCCTATCCACCTCAAAGTGGTAGGCCTTATTCCTGTCTCTGTCTGAGACACTTTTTTCGGTATGTAAAGGTCTCTTTATGATTCTGTATATATCCAATGTCTCTTACCCAATATTACCAAACTCGGAACGAGTTATAAGAAGCTTGTTATACTTCAATACATCGTAGGCATTTAGCTGAGATGCCTTCATGACCTTCAACCTGGGGATATTCCTGGCAGACCTCCAGATTGTATGGTCGTTGTCATCTGCTACGACCAGGCAGCTTCCCTCTATGCCAAGTGTCTTTAGCAAACCTACCATTTTCTTTGTACTAGGTTTGTCAAACTCCAGTTTGTCTATAACCTTCACCTCTCTGTCCATCAGCTTGCCCAACAGGGCGGAATGAAGCGCCCGTTTCTTGGCCTTTCTGGGTATCTGGTATGAATAATCCCTAGGCTTGGGACCAAACACAACACCGCCTCCACGGAAAAGAGGAGACTGCAGTGTACCCGCCCGCGCCCTACCCGTGTGTTTCTGAGCCCAAGGCTTCTTTCCGGTGCCGACCACCTCTCCCTTGGTCTTGGTAGAGGCGGTACCAACCCTCTTGTTCGCCTCGTACATCAACACGGCCTCTTTGAGGAGGGCCTTATGCACCTCACCGCCGAATCTGGCCTCTTCCAGTTCCAGCTTCTCCACCTCTTTGCCCTTAGAATCATAGACTGCCAGCTCTATCACGACACGCGCCCTTCCTTAATGCTCCTTTTTATAACCACATACCCACCGTCCGCTCCCGGCACGGCCCCCTTCACCAAGAGCAGGTTCCGCTCCTTATCCACCTTTACCACCTCTAGGTTTTGGGCAGTCACCCTCCTCTGTCCGCCGTGGCCCGCCATCTTCAGCCCCTTCAATACCCTGCCGGGGAAGGTGTTGCTGCCGATGGACCCTACCGACCTGTGCTTGACGTGACCGTGGGTCCTGGGCTGTCCTTTAAACCCCCATCTCTTCATCGCCCCCTCAAATCCCTTACCCTTGCTGATGCCTACCACATCAACCTTTTTTATGTCTTCAAACATGTCCACCTTCAAGGCCTGACCTGCTTCAAGGGCTGGTTCTCCATTGTAAGCGACCTCGCGGATAAACCTTTTCGGACCTGTACCCGCCTTCTTTGCATGGCCAATGCGTGGCCTTGTAGCCCTCTTCTCCTTCATGCCGTCAAAACCCAGTTGAACGGCGAAGTAGCCGTCTCTTTCAGGAGTCTTTACCTGGAGGATGTCACACGGTCCCGCCTCAATGACTGTGACGGGAACCCGGGTACCGTCCTCGCGGAATATCTGAGTCTTTCCCAATTTCTTTCCGAGTAAACCATCAACCATTACGTTCTCTTCCCTTCTATAATAATATGGTGCCCTACACCTTTATCCTTATCTCTATGCCGGCGGGCATATTGAGCCTATTAAGCGCGTCTACCGTCTTGGCCGTTGGCTCTACTATATCAATAAGGCGCTTGTGCGTCCTGATCTCGAACTGCTCCCTGGACTTCTTGTCTACGTGGGGAGACCTAAGCACCGTATATCTTTCAATACGGGTTGGGAGCGGTACGGGTCCGGAGACCTTGGCGCCCGTTGTCTTTGCTGTCTCCACTATATCGGCCGCGGCCTGGTCCAAGACCTTATGGTCGTAGGCCTCCATACGTATTCTAATCTTTTGGTCTATTACCATATCTTGCCTGGGGAAAAAGTTCCTATGATACTCTTTTTTCTTTCTATGTCAACATCTAAGCGGTGCCTGCATAAACTTCCCTGGGTGCGGCCCTGTAATCAAAGGGTTCCATGACGTAACTCCCCCGGCCGCTGGTCGATGACCTGAGGGCGGTCGTGTAACCAAACATCTCCGCCAGCGGGACCAAGCCCTTGATTATCCTCACGCCGCTACTAACGCCCAACTCCTGTATTTCCGCCCTGCGTCCGTTAAGGTCTCCGAGGACGTCGCCTAAGTATATCTCGGGCACCGCCACCTCGACCTTCATTATAGGCTCCAATAACACTGAACCGGCCCGCTGCACACACTGCGTAAGGGCACGGGAAGCTGCGGTATAAAAGGCAAGGTCCGAGGAGTCGACAGGATGGTGAGAGCCGTCTATTAACGTAGCTTTTATGTTAATAAGTGGATAACCACTGGAAACGCCTCCCTGTGCAGAATCAACAATGGCGGCCGCGACTGACTTTATGTACTGCCTGGGGATGGCACCCCCGACAATCTTATTTTCAAATATCACCGGATGGGCATCTTTGCACGGCTCAAAGATTATGACCACATGGCCGTACTGACCATGGCCGCCCGTCTGCTGTATAAATTTTTCCTCTATCTCCACGGCCCTTGCAATCGTCTCTTTGTAAGCAACCTTGGGCGTACCTATGTTCGCATCCACCTTGAACTCGCTGAGCATGCGGTTCTTCAAGACGTCCAGATGCAACTCTCCCATACCGGACATTATAAGTTGCCCGGTCTCACTGTTCATGCGCGCAAGGAACGTCGGGTCTTCCTTCTTCAACCTCTCCAAGGCGTATACAAGTTTTTCCTTCTCCGCCTGAGTCTTCGGTTCGACGGCCATGGAAATGACCGTTTCAGGGAACCGTACCGGCTCGAGAAGTATCTGATTTTGACGGTCACAGAGGGTATCGCCGGTAACGGTGTCCTTCAGACCCACTACGGCCACTATATCACCCGCAACGGCCTCCTCTATCTGTTCGCGTTCGTTGGCATGCATCTTGTAAATACGGCTGACAAGCTCTACCTTATCCTTTCTGGAGTTATACACCCTTTGGCCCGTGCGTATCTTCCCGGAGTAAATGCGCAGGTAGTTGATGTCCCCGTGCTTGTCCGCGAATATCTTAAAGGCCAGAGCGGCGAGGGGATCGTCCACCGACGGTTTTCTGATTAACTTTCCTTCTTTTTGGGGATGGGTTCCGGTTATCGGAGGGACATCAAGCGGGGAAGGAAGGTAATTACAGACGGCGTCAAGGAGCATCTGCACTCCCTTATTCTTAAATGCGGAACCGCAGAGCACGGGGATAAATCTCAATGCGATGGTACCCTGGCGGATGGCCTTCTTTATATCCTCTTCCGTTATTGGTTCCTCCCTCAAATACTTTTCCATAAACCAATCCACTTCCTCTGCAATACGCTCAATCATTTCCTCTCTCAGCCTTGCCGCCTCCGGAAGGTATTCTTTCGGTACGTCAACGATCTCATAATTTTTGGTGGGGTCTTTCTTTGCCTCAGGGTCTTCGAACAGCCACGCCTTCATTCCTATAAGGTCTATACAGCCAATGAAGTCTCGTTCCTTACCAACGGGCATCTGTACAGGGATTGCCTTTGCGCGGAACTTTTCCTTTACATCTGCAACCACACGGAGGAAATCGGCGCCAGTCCGGTCGAGCTTGTTCACGAAACAGAGTTTGGGCACTTTATATTTGTCTGCCTGCCGCCACACGGTCTCTGATTGCGCCTGAACACCGGCTACCCCGCAGAATACACATATGGCGCCGTCCAGCACCCTGAGCGATCTTTCCACCTCTGCAGTAAAATCAACGTGGCCGGGAGTATCTATAATGTTTATCTGGCAATCGCCCCAGAAGCACGTGGTGGCCGCCGCCGTGATGGTTATGCCGCGTTTCTGCTCCTCCTCCATCCAGTCCATGGTGGCCGTACCCTCGTCCACCTCCCCCATCTTGTAGGCCCTGCCAGTATAAAAGAGAATCCTTTCCGTCAGGGTCGTCTTCCCCGCATCTATGTGGGCGGTTATGCCGATGTTGCGCAGTTTGCTGATGTCTAATATCTTCTCCATCAAGTACTCCTTACCACGTGAAATGGGCGAAGGCCTTATTGGCCTCAGCCATCTTATGTGTGTTCTCCCTCTTTGTGTATGCCGCACCCTGCTTCCGACACCCATCCAACAGTTCGTCAGCCAGTCTCCTGTACATGGGACGACCTTTTTTGGCCTGTGCCGCCTGAATGATCCACCTCATGGCCAAAGACACCTGCCTCTTTCTGGGCACTTCTACGGGTACTTGATACGTAGCGCCGCCGATGCGCCTGGAACGAACCTCTACCAGTGGCTTCACGTTATTTATGGCCGCCTCGAAAACCTCTACAGACCCTTTGTCTTGGGCCTTCTCGCCTACGTAATCCATGGCGGCATAAAACACCCTCTCCGCCGTGCTCTTTTTCCCTTTCCTCATCAGGCAGTTTATAAACTTAGCCGCCAGTTTGCTGTTGTATCTTACGTCCGGCTTAAGAAAGACCTCTGTGCTTCTGTATTCAAGCGCCATTAAGAATCTCCCTACTTAGAACTCTTTGTGCCATATTTGGAACGCCCGCGATTCCTTCCCGTTACGCCGGCGGAATCTTGCGTACCCCGAACTATGTGGTATTTTACCCCCGGCAGGTCCCTGACCCTTCCACCTCTTACCAAGACTATGGAGTGTTCCTGTAGGTTGTGGCCCTCTCCAGGGATATAAGCAGTGATCTCTCTCCCGTTGGAGAGTCTCACCTTGGCCACCTTCCTGAGGGCGGAGTTGGGCTTCTTGGGTGTGCGCGTCATAACCTGCAAGCAAACACCCTTTCTCTGCGGACATGACCCCAGGTCCGGACTTTTGCTCCTTTTACCTACTCTCTTTCTTCCCTTTCGTACAAGTTGGTTTATCGTAGGTGTCATATGGATATACCCTCTCTAATCTCTCGTTGCACTCCCTAACCCCCCCTCGCTTAATTTTGCTCCACCTTTTTCACATCAAGCGCAGTAAGTCCCTTGAAGCCCGTGCCCGCAGGAACCAGGTGCCCCAGGATTACATTCTCTTTCAAGCCTACCAGCGGGTCTTTTTGCCCCTTGAGGGCGGCAAGCGTCAACACCTTGGTAGTCTCCTGGAAGCTGGCCGCAGATATGAAACTATCTGACTGCAGTGAGGCCTTGGTAATGCCCATAAGCATCGGTTTTGCCGTAACCGGTTTGCCCTTCGCCTCCCTGATGCGCTTGTTTTCTTCCCTAAACCTAACTTTTTCTATCACCTGCCCGGGCAGTAAATCAGTATCGCCGGAGTCATCTATGGTCACCTTACGAAGCATCTGAGCAATGATTATCTCTATATGCTTGTCGTCTATAGGGACGTTTTGTGACTTATAAACGTTCTGCACCTCTTTAAGCATGTACTGCTGCAGCTCCTCCTCACCGCAGATCCGCAGGATGTCCTGCAGCACCATCGGTCCTTCAACCAGCGGGTCGCCGGCCTTAACGCGGTCACTCCTATGGACCTTCAGATGTTTACCCCTGGGTACAAGGTGTTCTCGCTGAAGCTCCGAGACCTCGTCCTTAATGATGATAGTCCTCTTGCCGCGTCTCTTTTCACCCAGCTCTACCACACCGTCAATTTCACTGATAACGGCCGGGTCCTTCGGTTTTCTGGCCTCGAATATCTCGGTGACGCGGGGTAGACCTCCAGTAATGTCTTCTGTGCGCGTAATCTCTCGCGGCGTCTTGGCCAAAAGGTTTCCAATAACAATTGAATCACCCTCTTCCACCTCAATATACGCCTTTTCCGGAATAGGATAAGCGCTGAGAATCTTTCCCGTGTTATCTTCGATGATGATTTGAGGGTGGAGGTCTCCCTTGTGCTCTATGATGACCTTTCTCTTAACGCCTGTTGCAGTCTCTATCTCCGTGCGTACGGTTTTGTCTTCGACAATGTCCTCGAAGCGAATCTTTCCCGTGAACTCGGCCAAGATGGGTGTCATGTGCGGGTCCCATCTCGCAAGGGTCTGTTGGGCAGAGACCTTCTTCCCCTCTTCCACCATGATTGATGCACCCAGGGGAACTATATATTTATCAATTTGCCTACCCTTATCATCCACAAGCAAGAGCTCCCCATTGACCACCAGAGAAGCCAATTGACCCTGGGGGTTCTTTACCACTCTTAGGTTCTGGCCGAATTGAACGAAACCGGCCCGCTTGGCGGCGATCTCAGACTCTCCAACAGAGCGGGCAGCCGTACCACCTATGTGGAAAGTCCTCATGGTGAGCTGCGTACCTGGTTCTCCTATGGACTGGGCGGCAATTATGCCCACGGCCGTACCCTCTTCCACCAATTTGCCCCTGGACAAGTCCATTCCATAACACTTGGCGCACACGCCAAGAGGCATCTCGCAGGTTAGCGGCGAACGCACACGAATCTTTTCGTAACCAAGCGACTCTATACGCTTCGCCTTATCTTCGTCAATCAACTCATTTTCCTTTACAATCACATCGTCCTTCACCAAATCGACTATGTTGCTGCGCGCGACCCTCCCTGTTATTATCTTGCCCAGGGTGACCTCCACCTTCTCCCCACGGTAAATGGCGCTCTTAGTGATGCCTCCCAGAGTCCCGCAGTCTTCACCGGTAACTACGACGTTTTGTGCAACATCGGCCAGCTTTCTGGTAAGGTATCCGCTATCCGCCGTTTTAAGTGCAGTATCCGCAAGACCCTTTCTTGCACCGTGTGTGGAGCTGAAGTACTCAAGTACACCAAGACCCTCTCTAAAATTAGCCTTTATAGGTGCCTCAATTATGCGTCCAGAGGGTTTCGCCATAAGACCTCTCATGCCGGCCAACTGCCGTATCTGCTGCGTGCTGCCCCTTGCACCAGAGGCCGTCATCAGAAATACAGGGTTGAGGTATCGCTTGCCGTCACGAACATCGTTTTCCAGCTCTATGAGCATCTCCTCTGCGACAGTGTTGCTCGCATCGGTCCAGCAATCTATAACCTGATTGTATCGCTCACCTTCCGTGATGGAGCCTTTGCGATAAAATCCTTGAATCTTTTCCACTTCGGCCTCTGCCTTGGCCAATATTTCCTTTTTCTTTCTGGGCATCTTCAAATCACTTGCGGATAAAGATAGCCCTGCCTTCGTGCATTCCTTAAACCCAAGATCCTTAACGGCATCCAAGAGCTCGATTGTCTGCTCCCTGCCAAGCAGTTTATAACAGTCTTGTATAATCCTGTTCAAGCCCTTCTGGTTGAGATTAAAATTGTAAAAGGGAAGCGCTTCGGGCAATATGCAGTTGAAGATAACCCGCCCCACAGTAGTTTCTACGAACCCCTCCTTGGGTGTCTCGGCGCCGCCCGTGCCGACAACCTTCTTTTCTTTAGGCAGCCTTAACCGTATGTGGGTGTGCACCTTGACCTTTTTCTCGTCGTGCGCCAGCAGAACCTCGTCCGTGCACGAGAATGCCTTGGTCCGCCCATCTCCTCCGTCCTTTTGATCCTCTGCTATGAAGTGGGTAAGATAGGAACAACCCAGGACTATATCCTGTGAAGGGCTTATGATGGGCTCGCCGGAGGCCGGGGAAAATATATTGTTGGTGGACAGCATCAGCGTTATGGCCTCTATCTGGGCCTCGTAGGACAGGGGCAGATGAACGGCCATCTGGTCGCCATCGAAGTCGGCATTGAAACCTTTGCAGACCAGGGGATGAAGTTTTATGGCATTGCCTTCTATCAAAACGGGTTCAAAGGCCTGGATGCCGATCCTGTGAAGCGTTGGTGCTCTGTTCAAGAGCACTGGGTGGTGACGCACCACTTCTTCGAGGATGTCCCAGACGATTTCCTCCCTCTTGCTGAGTATCCTTTTAGCACTCTTTATCGTGTCGGCCTGCCCAATCTCCTTCAATCGCCGAATTATGAAGGGCTGAAACAACTCGAGGGCTATCTTCTTGGGAAGTCCTACCTGATGCAGTTTTAGTTCCGGACCTACTACTATCACGGAACGGGCCGAGTAATCAACCCGCTTGCCCAAGAGGTTCTCCCTGAAGCGGCCTTGCTTGCCCTTAATCATGTCTGTCAAGGATTTCAGGGGCCTATTATTGCTGCCCAGGACAGGACGCTTGGACCTCTCGTTGTCGAACAAGGCATCAACCGCCTGCTGCAGCATCCTCTTCTCGTTGCGGATTATTACTTCCGGTGCATTTAGATCCAACAGTTTTTTCAGACGGTTGTTACGATTTATAACCCTGCGATAGAGGTCGTTCAGGTCTGACGTGGCAAAATTGCCGCTCTCCAGCAGTACCAAAGGCCTAAGGTCGGGAGGTATCACAGGAATAATAGTCAGTACCATCCATTCAGGCTTATTGCCCGAATCTCTAACGGCCTCAACCAACTCCAGCCGTCTGACTATCTCCCTCTGGCGCTGCCGGGAGGCCGTCGTTCCAAGTTCCTCGCGAAGGTTTTTGGAAAGCTTGGACAGGTCTAATCTCTGAAGTAAGGTCCTAACGGTCTCCGCACCCATGCCGGCCTTGAAACTGTGCTCGCCGTACTTCTCCAGGCAATCCCTGTATTCCTCTTCACTGAGGAGCTGATGCTCATTAAGCGGGGTGTTACCCGGGTCAATTACCACATAGTCCTGAAAGTAAATAACCCTCTCGAGAGCGGTGGTCTTCATCCCCAACAAGGTGCCCAACCTCGACGGCATGGCCTTGAAGAACCATATATGGATTACGGGCGCGGCCAGGGTAATATGGCCCATCCTCTTTCGTCTCTCCCGGGAGTGTGTTATCTTCACCCCACAGCGGTCACATACAATGCCCTTGTGCTTTATACCCTTGTACTTGCCGCAAAAACATTCCCAGTTACGCTCCGGTCCAAAGATGCGTTCACAAAAGAGTCCGTCCTTTTCGGGCCTGTACGTGCGGTAGTTAACCGTCTCCGGCTTTTTAACCTCACCATAAGACCAGCTTCTTATGTCTTCAGGAGAGGCAAGACGTATATTTACGGCATCATATTCATTAACTTTTTCAAATAGTGCTTCCATACTGAACCTCTTTTTTGTGTATCTTATAATCCCTTCTTTTCCAGATGCAGATTAAGGCACAATCCCTGTACCTCTTTTGAAAGTACCTCAAACGAGGCTGGGGTGCCGGCCACCAGGATGTTTTCTCCCTTCACCATGGACTCGTATATCTTGGTTCTGCCCTCTACATCGTCACTCTTAACGGTAAGCAGTTCCTGTAGGTTGTAGGCTGCACCGTAGGCCTCTAAGGCCCAGACCTCCATCTCTCCAAACCTCTGCCCACCAAAGCGCGCCTTTCCTCCAAGAGGCTGCTGCGTTATCAGGGAATACGGACCGGTGGCGCGCGCATGGACCTTGTCATCTACCAGGTGATGAAGTTTCATCATGTACATATATCCAACAGTCACCTTCTGCTCAAAAGGCTCACCCGTGCGGCCGTCATATAGAGTTACCTTACCATCCGTGGGTAAACCGGCCTCTTTCAATGAATCCCTAATTTCTTCCTCCTCGGCGCCCTCGAAGACGGGCGTAACTGCCTGGAAACCTAAGTTCTTGGCGGCCCAGCCCAGATGTGTCTCCAATATCTGCCCTACGTTCATCCTGGAAGGAACACCCAGAGGATTCAGGAGTATCTCAACGGGGGTGCCGTCCTCGAGGAAAGGCATGTCCTCCTCCGGTAATACCTTGGCGATTACACCCTTGTTACCATGCCGTCCTGCCATCTTATCCCCCACAGACAACTTTCTCTTAGTGGCGAGGGAGACCTGAGCTACCTCCAACACCCCGCTGGGAAGTTCATCGCCCCTCTTCAGTTGGTTTGTCTTTCTGTCCCGCTCGTCCTTAAGGGCCTCAATCTTATCAAGGAGGGGGCGACAGATTGATACGGCGGCAGTCTTCGCCTTTTTATCGGAAAACCGTATATTTTCAACATTAAAGGCCTCTTCCAGCTCCAGGACGCGCTTCGAATGCATGCCGGGCCGCACATCAAACTCCTGCAGCGTCTGGCTGTCTACCAGGGGTTCCTTTACATCCTTCTGTACGGCCTGTATCATGGCGATAAATTCCCTGGAGATATCCCTGCCGTATTTAGACTCTATGTCGCTAATCTGTTGGTTTATCTTCTTTCGTTCGTCCTCTGACAGATAGGCCCTGCGAGAAAACCTCTGAATGCCTATCGCCGTACCATCTACGCCGGAGGGCACTTCCAGCGACTCGTTTCTCACGTCTTCACCCGCACGTCCAAAGATTGCGTAAAGGAGTTTTTCCTCGGGGGACAGTTCACTCCGGCTCTTGGGAGCAATCTTGCCCACCAATACGTCGCCTGGCCCAACCTTGGTACCCTCCAAAACTATTCCATGTTCATCCAGATTCTTTAGGGCCTTCTCAGGGACATTCGGTATATCCCTCGTGAACTCCTCCCGCCCCAATTTTGTCTCTCTGATTTCCGCCTCGAACCCCTCCCTGTGCACGGAGGTAAACACGTCATCCTTTAATAACTTCTCGCTTACGACTATAGCGTCCTCGAAGTTATATCCGTCCCAGGCAAGAAAGCCGACCAGCACGTTGCGCCCCAGACTCAGCTCGCCGTAGCAAGTGGCGGCGCCATCCGCTATAACCTGCCCTTTCTTTACCGCCTGACCTTCCTTGACTATCGGCCTCTGGTTTAGACAGGTACCCTCGTTGGAACCCACAAACTTCCTGAGATGATATTCATCATGGTCGTCAATAATGATACATGCGGCGTCAGCTTTTGTAACGGTGCCGGCCTTCCGGGCGCAGACTACCATGCTGGAGTTCTGCGCTACGATTTTCTCTATCCCCGTAGCCACGATGGGCGGTTCTGTCTTGAGAAGCGGTACGGCTTGGCGCTGCATGTTTGAACCCATAAGCGCACGGTTTGCGTCACTGTGTTCAAGGAATGGAATCAAACTGGCGGACACGCCGACCAACTGCTTGGGTGAAACGTCTACGTAGTCTACCTTTGGGGATTCCGTCACGCAGAAATCCCCGTTGTATCTAGAGAGCACCTCTTTGGCCAGCTCTACCCGTTTTCCATTCGAGCTGGTCAGGGCATCCATCGGCGCCAGGTACCTGCCCTCCTCCTCGTCGGCCCTGAGATACTCTATATCTCCAGTCAGTTTGCCGTTCTTGACCTTCTGGTAAGGAGTAACCAAGAACCCGTAAGAATCCACGGTTGCATATATGCTTAAAGACGCTATAAGACCAATATTTGTACCCTCAGGGGTTTCAATGGGACATATCCTGCCGTAGTGGGAGATGTGCACGTCCCTCACCTCAAAACCGGCCCTCTTACGGTTAAGTCCACCCGGACCCAAGGCGCTTAGACGTCTCTCGTGGGTAAGCTGCGCCAGGGGGTTGGTCTGGTCTAAGACTTGCGACAGCTCCCCGCGGCTGAAGAAATAGTCTATCGTTGACATGATTGTCTTGGAGTTAATCAACACCCTGGGCGTAAGCTGGTCGAGCTCCTTACCGCTCATCCTCTCTTGAACCGTTCTGCGCAGCTTGAGGAAACCCCTACGGAGCTCCTCCCCAACCAGTTCATCAATGGTACGCAGGCGTCGGTTGCCCAGGTGGTCAATGTCATCTACGGACGAGTCCTCGCCCTTACGTAGTTTTACGATATATTTAATAGAATTTACTATATCTTCCTTCTGCAGGGTCATCTCGTTTGCGTCGATATCCTGAGAGAATTTCCTGTTCAGTCGGAACCTGCCTACCGGGCCGAGTCTGTATCTCTTCGGGTCGAAAAACTTTTCATAAAAAAGCTGTTTCGCCTTGTCAAGTTGCTGAGGATTGCCGGGCCTGAACCTCGTGTAAAGCTTGAGCAGCGCCTCTTCATGTGAACCCGTCTTATCGTCTTGCAACGAGTTGAGCATCAGGGGGTCATCCACTTTCTTTACTATTTCCAACTCCTTTTGTCCCAGTTTAAGCAGCTCATCAATGACGGCCTCGGTAATCAAGGCGCCTGCCTTTAGCACAACCTCACCCGTCTTGGGGTCGAATACAGTCTGGGCAGAATAAGATTGCTTCAGCTTGGAGGGGCTGGACAGCTTGGCGGTCTCCGTCTCATAAAATAGTCGGATTATGTCCTCATTTCTTGAGAATTCCTCCCCTATCGCCCTCAAGAAACAGGTCGCCGGAAAACGTCCACTCTGGTCGATACGCACGTTAAGTACGTCTTTCTTACCAACCTCTATCTCCACCCAGCTTCCTCTCTCAGGTATTATCCTGCAGGAGTGTCTCCTTTTTTCGGCCTGCACCTCCTCCAGGAAATCTACGCCCGGCGATCGGTGGAGCTGTGTCACTATAACCCTTTCAGTACCGTTTATGATGAACTCTCCACCTCCTATCATAACCGGCATCTCACCTACATAAACCTCCTCCTCTACGCCCTCTCCCTTTTCCTTAAATGTGAGACGAAGCCGCAGCCTGAGTGGTCTTCCATACGTAAGACGAAGTTGCCGGCACTCCTCGGGACTATACCTGGGTTTGCTCAATTCATACTTAACGTACTCAAGTGTCGCCAACTCATCGTAGCTCTTAATGGGAAATATCTCACCGAGTATTGCCTCCAGCCCTCTATCCTTCCTCCTCGAGGCTGGGACATCGGCCTGCAGGAACCTCTCGTAGGCCTCGGTCTGTATCTGGGTAAGGTTAGGAACCTCTACCAGCTCTTCGGATTTCCCATAATTACGAACTTCCATAATTGCCTTCCTTAAGAAATTTACGCACTAACAAGGCTGCTTCTATTTTACTTCGACAGTAGCCCCAGCCTCTTCAAGCTCCTTCTTTATCTTCTGGGCGTCTTCTTTGGAAACTCCCTCTTTTACGGTCTTCGGCGCCTCGTCAACAAGGGTCTTCGCCTCCTTGAGGCCCAAGGTGGTGTGCACCCTAACCACCTTTATAACCTGAATCTTATTCGCTCCCGCAGCCTTTAGTATCACGTCAAAGGCGGTCTTCTCCTCCGCAGGAGCGGCGGCGGCAGCGCCTCCAGCCGGAGCGCCCGCCATTACAACGGGGGCTGCAGCCACAGCCTTCACATCAAACCTTTCCTCAAAGGCCTTTACCAGCTCAGAGGCCTCCAGCAGCGTAAGCCCACCCACCAGATCCAATATGTCGTTTACCTTCTTCGAATGGGCAGCTGCGCCCTCTTTCTTAACGGTCTCGACAGACATTTTTATCTAACCTCCCATCTCTCAACTAGCACTTTCTTTTTCTTTCTTTTCCCTTAAGGCATCAAGCACATCGCGCAATTTCTGTAACGGTGCCGATACCACCATTGCAAATCTTGTCATAGGCGACTGCATGAGCGTCACTATCTGTGCATAAAGCACCTGCTTGGATGGAAGTTTGGAAAGCTGCTCCATCTCAGATGGAGAAACCAGGCGGCCTTCCACTAATCCGCCTTTTATGCTCAAGACAGGAACCTTCTTACGCCACCCCACAAGTGTCTTAACCAGTGCTACCGGGTCGTCACCCCCGGCAACTATCGCCGTAGGACCACTCAAGAGCTCGGTCAGACCACCGTTACCCGCTCCCTTAAATGCCAACTTGGCCAGCGAATTCTTTACCACCTCAAGGTGCATCTTCTTTGCGTAAAGGTCCCTGCGCAAATCATTGGCATCAATAGCGCTTATCCCTTGATAGGCTACAATCACGCAATTATCTACGCCTTGATACCTTGTGGTCAATTCTTTAGCGATCAGCGTGTTTATCTTGTTCGCCATGGTTATCCTACACCCCTACCTTAATACCCGGGCTCATCGTCGAGGAGATTATCGTCTTTTGCACAAAGGTCCCTTTGGCAGAGGCAGGCCTGGACGCCAAAACGTGATTTATAAACGACTCTATATTTGCCACAAGGTCTTCCGTACTGAACGAGAGCTTCCCAATCAGGGCATGGACGTTGCCGCCCGCGTCGTTTCTATATTCTATTTTCCCCGCCTTGAACTCCTTTACGGCCTCTCCTATATTGTCGGTTACCGTACCGGACTTCGGCGACGGCATCTTTCCTTGCGGCCCCAACACCCTTCCGAGCTTACCTATCTGACGCATCATGTCCGGGGTGGCTATAGCCACATCAAAGTCCATCCAACCGGCCTCTACCTTTTTTACCAATTCCTCTACCCCGGTCTCTACGGCGCCAGCCTTTCTGGCCTCTTCAGCCTTTTCACCCTTGGCGAATACCACCACCCTGAGCTCTTTCCCTATCCCTTTCGGCAGCGAGATGGAGCCCCTCAACATCTGGTCTGAACGCTTCGGGTCTATGCTCAACTTCATCACTACCTCAACGCTCTCGTTGAACTTTGCCTTTGGAAAGTTTTTCAGCAGTTCAACGCCTTCCCTAAGTGAGTAGCTCTTCTCACCGTCATATAATTTTTTGCACTGTTCGTATCTCTTGCTTTTTTTCGCCATCTTCCTAGTCCACAACCTCCAAGCCCATGCTCCTGGCGGTACCTTCTATTATCCTCGCCGCCTGCTCAAGATCGGCGGTATTAAGGTCTTTAATCTTTGTCTTTGCCACCTCTCTTACCTGGTCTCTGGTGACGCTGCCGACCTTATCACGATTGGGAACTCCCGAACCCTTGGCTATTCCCGCTGCCTGCTTAAGCAGTACCGCAGCAGGTGGAGATTTCAGTATAAAGTCAAAGCTTTTGTCCTTATAAACGGTTATTTCTGCAGGGATAACAACCCCTTGACTGGCCTTGGTCTTCTCGTTGAATTGCGAGACGAAAAGACCGATGTTTACGCCGTGTTGTCCAAGGGCCGGCCCAACAGGGGGCGCAGGGGTGGCCTGTCCACCAGGAATCTGCAGCTTTATCTTTGTTAGAATTTCTTTTGCCATAACAGCAGTTAAACGGTTTCCACCTGCCAGTACTCAAGTTCCACCGGAGTTGCCCTACCGAATATGGTAAGTATGATTTTCACCCGGCCGCTGGTCTCAAGGATTTCTTCCACCGTCCCGTCAAAGTTCTCGAAGGGACCCTCCTTTATCCTTACCCTGTCCCCTTCCTTAAAGTGTATACTGGCCTTGGGCTTTTCCTCCTTGCGTTCCACCTCGGTGAGCATCTTTTCGACCTCGTAGTTGGCCATGGGCACGGGCTTCCTGTTACCTCCCACGAAGTCTCCCGTCCCCGACGTCTCTCTTATGAGATACCACACGTCGGACGGGATATTGCCCTGGTCATCCACCTCTATCGCGGTCATAATGTAGCCTGGATATATCTTTCTTTCGGTAATCCTCTTCTTCCCGCCTTTAATCTCAGACACCTTCTCCGTAGGCACCAATACCTTTGCGAGCTTGCCTTCAAGGCCCCCGATCCTTGCAGATTCTTCCAAAGCCTCTTTCACCTTCTCTTCTCTGTTGCTTTGAACTCTTAACACAAACCACTTCTTGGCCATAAAACACACCTTTGCAAAACTCTATTTTCCCGTACTGCAAAAACTCTGGACGAAGACCTGCACGCGGAAGGGTAAAAGTTTCGAGGCTTCAGAGCAGCAGCAACCTTTATACAAGCTACTACGCGAAAAACCTCTTCACAGAAATCCTATGAACCTCATTATCCTTGTTATCGCCCAGTCTACCCCAAAGATGTACGCGCCCAGGGCAATAAGCAAAATTATGACTACACCGGTGGAACCGACAAGCTCATCTCTAGTGGGCCAGGAGACCTTTTGGAGCTCTCCCTGGGTGTCTATGAGGAACTCAACCGCCTTCTTGCTGTTTGCATCCAGTCTGGCCAGCCCTGTCTCAAATCCGGTAGTGTGCACACCGATGAGGACGGCACAAACAAGAAAAAACATAACGGCAGACACCAAACCCCAGGTCAGCTTCGTTCCCACGAGGGGTATCTCCGCCCCTGGGTACACCTGCGGAAGCTCTATAAACGTCCCGTAAATGGCATACGCGGCAAAAAGTGCGAAGACACCAAGTGCGGCAGCCAGAAACACCCTGGCATGAACCCCTTGATTCTTTTTGTATGCCTCCATAGGCCCCTACTTCTTATTCTTCTACAAGATGGCAGGTCCGGAGGGACTCGAACCCCCAACAGCCGGATTTGGAGTCCGGTGCTCTACCAATTAGAGCTACGGACCTATACATTCCATGATATATTATTTCTTCTGTTCCTTGTGTTCCGTATGCTTGCGGCAGAAGCGGCAATACTTTTTAATCTCTAGACGGTCAGGTGCCCTCGCCTTCTTAGAGGTGCGGTAATTTCTGCCGGAACATTCTGAACACACCAGGGTGATGCTTTCACGCATGGCAGAAAACCTATTGCAACACTTTCGTAACTACGCCGGCGCCTACCGTTTTACCACCCTCACGGATAGCGAACCTAAGATTCTCCTCCATCGCAATGGGGGTAATCAGCTCTATTGTCAGCCGTACGTTATCCCCCGGCATGACCATGTCCGTACCCTTCGGCAGTGTGGCAACCCCCGTAACGTCGGTTGTCCTGAAGTAAAACTGGGGCCTGTAGCCATTGAAAAATGGGGTGTGTCTGCCGCCTTCTTCCTTGGTGAGGATATACACTTCGCCTTCAAATTTGGTGTGGGGAGTTATGCTGCCCGGCTTAGCCAACACCTGTCCCCTCTCAAGGTCCTCTTTTTCTATGCCCCTCAGGAGAATGCCCACATTATCCCCCGCCTGTCCCTCCTCCAGGGTCTTGTTGAACATCTCGACACCAGTGACTACCGTCTTTTTAGTCTGAGGGGACAATCCTACCACCTCTATTTCCTCACCCACCTTAACCTTGCCGCGATCTATCCTGCCGGTACCCACCGTACCACGGCCCTTTATGCTGAAAACGTCTTCTATAGACATAAGGAAAGGTTTCTCTATACTCCTTACAGGCTCCGGGATGCAGGTGTCCACTGCATCCATAAGTTGGTGGATAGGTCCGCACTTGGGACATTCCCTCTTTGCACATCCACAGTTAGAGGCCTCCAGCGCAGAACCCTTTATTATCGGAATCTTGTCTCCCGGAAACTTGTACTGATTCAGAAGCTCCCGCACCTCTACCTCTACAAGGTCCTGCAGTTCCTTGTCATCCAGGGCGTCAATCTTGTTCATAAACACCACAATTGCAGGCACGCCTACCTGTCTTGCCAGCAGTATGTGCTCGCGCGTCTGGGGCATAGGACCGTCGGGCGCACTCACCACCAAAATAGCGCCGTCCATCTGGGCGGCTCCCGTTATCATATTCTTGACGTAATCTGCGTGGCCGGGGCAGTCGACGTGGGCATAATGCCTCTTTGCAGTCTCATACTCCACGTGAGATATCGCTATGGTGATACCCCTTTCTTTCTCCTCAGGGGCCTTGTCAATAGTATCAAACGGCCTTTCCTTAGCCAGACCCAACTTGGCCAGTATATGGGTTATTACGGAGGTCAGGGTAGTTTTACCATGGTCCACGTGACCGATGGTACCGACGTTAATATGGGGTTTTGTCCTCTTAAATACTTCTTTTGCCATAGCTTACACTCTCCTTCGATCTAATAACCTCCAACCTGTTGGAGGAAAGTAGTGGAGCTGCTGATGGGATTTGAACCCATGACCTCGTCCTTACCAAGGACGTGCTCTACCCCTGAGCCACAGCAGCATAGTTGGAACAAGTAATTATATCAACTACTTTCAAAATGTACAGTAGTTATTTAAAAAAATTTAAAGAAATAGCGGGCGATGGGAATCGAACCCACATAACTAGCTTGGAAGGCTAGAGCTCTACCATTGAGCTACGCCCGCACATGGTGGGGAGAGGAGGATTCGAACCTCCGAAGGCTACGCCAACAGATTTACAGTCTGTCCCCTTTGGCCACTCGGGAATCTCCCCTATGACGTATGACGTAAGCCGTTTAAAACCAACACACTGGCACAGGCAGCCTATACTCTCATAGGCTGTAAACCAAGGTGTGGAACAAAAGCTTTTCAACCCACCGTATACAACAAAATGGAGCTAGCGGCGGGATTTGAACCCACAACCTGCTGATTACAAGTCAGCTGCTCTGCCATTGAGCTACGCTAGCGCTTAAAACCCATAATTATATTAATCATAACAACATTTGCAAGGGGGAAAAATTCATTTTATCCGTTGGATAATTTGTGGTATATTACTTCGCCGGAATACGACTTAAACGGAGTGTTTAATGCATTTTACCCTAACCCTGGTCATAATCATTTTCGGTCATACGGCCCTCGCTTCCACAGAGGTCTTTTTCTCTCCGGCGGACAGCACCAAAAAACGCCTCGTAACCGCCATACATGCGGCCGAGAATTCACTGGATATAGCCACATTCCAGTTCACGTCCGTAGATGTCGCCGAGGCGCTCGTGGAGGCCAAGAACCGGGGCACTCGCATTCGAATCCTGGCGGACGAAAATGAATCTCAAAACGGGCAATCAGTCATCCCATTCTTACAAGGAGAGGGGCTAGATGTAAAATACATAAAGGGCCGTTTCGGCGGCGGCATGCATCACAGTTTTGTAATCGCCGACTCGAAGGCCGTATTTACCGGCTCTTACAATCTGACGGAATATTCCGATAAATTCAACTTTGAGAACGCCATCTTCACCGACGAACCTCGACTCGTAACCAAGTATCAGACTCAGTTCGATAAACTGTACGGAGAGCTCCTGGCGAAAATCCCTTCCCCGACAACTGAAACCGCCGTCACAGAAAAGGAACCAAAACATTTTATCGGACTGTCTATCTCCCATCTCGGGAAAATCTTGGGAGAAGATTCAATGCTGTCCGATTCCGACAAGAAGATGATGTGGGGTGCTTGCAGGAACCAATACGTCCGCGGGAAGGGTGAAATCGTTTCCAGTTCTGTTGACCCGCAGACGGGTCCAATGGTAGTCATAAGAGATGAGGGAGGAGTGCAGATAGAGATACTTTTAGATGCAGACGAGTCTGATAAAATCTCCAAGACATCGGGCGGCGAAGTGGTAAATTATACAGGCAGATTACTGGCTCATCCTGAAACTGCACACAGTTCCTTTAAGCTAGACAGAGGCGGCCTTAACTAAGGGAGGAAAAGGCATGTCCAGAAAGAATCCCACTTCTCCATTATTGATACCTCTGAAAAACACCAAAAAAACGTATAATAATGAAACAACCTGTTATTGCGAGTCCGCCTCAGGCGGAGAAGCAATCTCGTGTTGTTTGTTGGAAATTACTTATGGGATTGCTTCGTCGCTTTCACTCCTCGCAATGACGGTCTATTTTGCATCTTTCAGGGGTCTCTTATTATTTCTAACACTCTTTACTCTTTTCTGGCTGACCCCGCTGTCAGCACAAACAGGCAAGACCTCAGCCCAGGAAGATTTTGTGCATCTTCTAGCACATGCCGTTGAATCTATAAAACAAGGTAAGTACGATAACGCACTTGTCGCCTTTGACAAGGCCCTGGAGATCAAACCCGATGATTACAAGGCATGGGCACATAAGGCCCAGCTGCTCGACCAAATAGGGCGATACAAAGAGGCCGTAGAGGCATATGACAAGGCCACGAGCTTGAACCCCCTCTTCTACGAGGCGTGGATAAATAAGGGCCTGGCGCTGGTGCGGGTCCAGGAAAACCATGAAGAACAGGTAGAGGCGGCAATCAGTGCCTACGACAAGGCGATAGAGATTAGACCCCGCTCTTATCAGGCGTATCTCAACAAGGGCAATGCCCTCACCAGGCTGCGAAAATATGAAGAGGCGCTCAAGACATACGATAAGGCCATCGAGATAGACCCAAACCACCATGCGGCCTACACGGATAAGGGGCTTCTATTGGGCGACATGGGGAGAAATCAAGAGGCGATAGACACACTTGAAAGGGCTATCTGGATCAACCCCAAGTCATACTTCACCTGGACAAACATTGGGATGGCGTTGTTCCGAATGGGCCGGTACGAAGAGGCCGTCAAGACCTTTACAACCGCCTCGGAAATAAACCCCAAGGACTACGGCCCGCTGACCAACAAGGGTCTGGCACTGGTGCGGCTCGGTCGTTACGAGGAGGCACTAAAGGCATACGACAAGGCCCTTGAACTGCTGCCGACGTCGTACGAGACCTGGTACAATAAGGGTTTCCTTGCAATTGAACTGAACAAGTATGAAGAAGCCAACAGTGCCTTTGACAAGGCAGTGGAGATTCGCCCCGACTACCTGAAGGCATGGGTAAGTAAGGGCGACGTACTGTCTAGAATGAGCAGGGAAAAGGAGGCCAGAAATGCCTATGAAAAGGCCGCGGAGATTACACCGGATACGCCCGAGGCCTGGGTAAGCCAGGGTGACG
Source organism: Planctomycetes bacterium RIFCSPLOWO2_12_FULL_50_35 (assembly GCA_001828605.1). Lineage (GTDB taxonomy): Bacteria > Planctomycetota > Brocadiia > Brocadiales > Bathyanammoxibiaceae > 2-02-FULL-50-16-A. The sequence continues at coordinate 46,563 of MHZB01000009.1, forward strand.
CCCTATCACATATAGACAGACACGAAGATGCCCTGAAGGCCTTCAACAAGGCCGCCGCCATGGCACCCAACATATACGAGGCCTGGCTCGGCAAGGCAAATGAATTAATAAAACTCAACAGGTATCAGGAATCCCTCAGCGCCCTTAACCAGGCCGCCCAGCTCAGGCCAAATACATACGAGGTCTGGTACAACACCGGCACTGTGTGCATGCGCATTACAAAATATAATGATGCACTCAAGGCATTTGACAGGGCCTTACAGATAAACCCCGCTTCACAAGAAGCATGGTATAACAAGGCGCTGATACTCGGCGAGACCTTGGGCCAACCGGCAGACGCACTACTCGCCATTCAAAAGGCCACTTCCCTCGAGACCCAGTCAGCTCGGGCCTGGGACTACCAGGGTATCATACTCAGCGACCTGAAACGCTATGACCATGCCCTGCAGGCATTCCAGAAGGTCATTGAGATTAACCCAAACTTTTTCCCAGCCTGGCACAATATGGGCATGGCACTCGACTCTATGGGGAAAACGGCAGAGGCAATTGATGCGTACAAGAAATCCCTGCATATAAACCCAAGTTTCGACATCGCCTGGTACAACATGGCATCCGCCCAGGCGGCGCTTAAGGATAAGGATGGCGCACTCGATTCCTTAAGACATGCAATAGACCTGAACCCGCAGATGCGGGACTGGGCAAAGACCAATCCTGACTTCGCACCGTTCCTCAACGACCCGGACTTTGCAAGAATCCTGGGGCGGTGACACTTAGAAAGTTCTGAAAAAGCCTCTTAAAGTAAGTTGTCATTCTGAGCGAAGTGTGTAGCGTGGCAGTTTACTGCCACGTTGGACGTTGGAGCAAGCTCCAACGCTACATTCTTTCCGCCCAAGGTGGATGCGCCTCTGGCACAAATCCTGATGGTAGACAACGAAGTTTTACTTCGTTGAACACATCAACGACCATAAAGGTCGTTGTCTACCAGAGACGGCATTTTGTGTCGTAGGGACAGCCCTTGTAGCTGTCCGCGGACAGGGATAAACCCTGTCCCTACATCAAAATTACAATAAACAGGTGTGATAAATCGCACCCCTACAATCGAAATGTAATAGACGAAATACAAAGTTTTTCAGCTCTTAAACTGTATTTCTATAAAAAATCTGTGCGTACAACAGACATCAAATATATGCGTATGGCGGTGGAGAAGGCCAGGGAGGGTATGCTTAAGGGACAGACGCCTTTTGGGGCCATTATTGTCAAAAAGGGTCAGGTGCTTGTATGCGAACACAACACCGTCTGGAAGGACTGCGATATTACCGCCCATGCAGAGCTGAGAGCCGTCAGGAGGGCCTGCAGGAAATTGAACACTATAGACCTAACAGGTGCTACACTTTATTCCACTTGCGAGCCGTGTCCCATGTGCCTCGGGGCTATACACTGGGCCGGGGTCTCAAGGGTGGTATTCGGCTGCCGGATAAGGGATGCAAAAAAGATGGGGTTCTCAGAGCTTACCGTTTCCGCCGCCAGACTGAAGTCCCTGGGAAACAGCCCTGTAAAGGTAACGGGTGGGGTACTCAGGGAAGAGTGCATTGATGTAATGAAGCTGTGGGAAAAACTCGGGGGCAGGCCTTATTAAAGATCGAGAATGTAACTGCTATCTGCCGCAGGCACAGCCTTGTATTTCAGGAAACTCATTGTAACCTCAATGCACCCCTAGGTAGGGCGCTCTTCTGCGCCTAATACTTCATTTATACGCGCCGTCAACTCCACCAACTCAATGGGTTTATTGATAACAAAGTCAACCCTCAAGTCTCCGTGTTTAAGTTTGTTCAGCGTCTCCCCCCAGGCGGTGATAATGCCCACCTTCGGCTTCTTATCCAACGTCTCTATCTCCCTTATTATATCCCAGCCGGATACCCCTGGCATGGCCAGGTCACATAAGACAAGATCGAAGTCCTCACTCTTTAACATATGTATGGCCTCTGCACCGTTGTCAACAGTTCTGGCAACCTGACCTTCTCTGGAGAGAAATCTGTTCATGAACCTACAAATAGCCTTCTCATCGTCCACAACCAGGATGCGAAGGCTCTTGGTTTTTATATATCGGGTAGGTCCGAGAGATACTACAGGACGCATTGTTTCCATTACCGTGTTTGGCCTCGGTGTAGGCATGCCGCTCTTTTCCATCCCGCTCTCCAAGTGCATCTTGCGCCTTGTGTTGAAATGACGCTGCAACCAAAACTCATAATCAATTAACCTTCTTCTCCTAAAGGACCGCTTCGATAACCAATGTCATTCTGAGCAAAGCAATCTGATTTTTGTAGCGTCAGGTCTCCGTACCTGACGTTTTTGAGTGCGTCCGATGCGGAGATCGGACGCTACATTCTTCGGTTGCTTCGCCCTTTCTATAGTGACAGCTATGAGAAGTTTTACAGAAACCCCTAATTATGAAAAAATAAGATCCCTCTACAACCGTCTTACTTAAGAACAGATATGTAAGGGGCTCTCCTTTGGAATATGAGAAACGCGAACACCTTTTTGAATAAAACAGAAGTGGTAGGAGGCCAGCAGCCCCCGGCCTGGCCTGCCTACCCGTTGATGTACCCCCTATACCGACAAGGGTTAGGTGGGATAAATGAAGAAGACAATTAGCGTGCCAAGCCGCGGGATTTTTGTGAGAAATATAGCGGTGAGTTATTCTAACACTTACTAATGAAGCTATCTATTAATATAACATATAGTTATATTAGACTGAGGGGAGGTCCCCATATCAGGCCTTTCGCAGTTGCAATTATTCTCAACCAAGACCAATCCTATTGGAAAATGCGACATTGCCTAATTCCTAGACAAAAACGAGGCCTAACTCGTGTCTATTTTCACGACATCTACTGGTAAGTAGAAAACCCATTTAGAGTTACATCTTGAGGCTGTTGTCAGACCACAAAAAGGATAAATAGACATAGCGGCAACATCATACTGGAATAAATCAGCCTCTGGCGTAACCCCGCCTTGCTCAAGACGACAACACGGTGTTAGGAAACTTTGTCAGGA
>MHZB01000010.1 GCA_001828605.1 Planctomycetes bacterium RIFCSPLOWO2_12_FULL_50_35
AGACCCCATAGAAATTGCCTTAGCGCCCAGGGCGTGAGCCTCCTTACAAGTGTGGTCTTATACGTATCAATTAGATGTGTCGTACCACCACCCCCAGACATACCCTAATGTACCTCTTTTCAAATCTTCACCATCCGAGAGCTCTGAAAAACCCTGTATAATTGTCATTCTGAGGGAGTGCAGCGACCAAAGAATCTAGAAGTAGCGTCCGATCTCCGTATCGGACGTACTATAACCAAATGTAGTTGCTCGATTCGTCGAGCCTATGAGATGCCCCATGAATGGGGCAACTACAGACAAACGTATCACGTCTGGTGCGGAGACCAGACGCTACAAAAAACGGATTCTTCACCCCGCTCAGAATGACAGGAAAGAAACTCTCCAAAGCCTGCGCTAATACCACCTACACGAGGGGCATCCACCCTATCTTTCCGGCTTCGGGTATCCGGCAAACACCTTCCTGTTATATTCCGGCTTGGAGATGTGCTTCCAGCGGTAGTCGAATATCTTCCACCTTGATTTGTACGGGTATTGATTCCACTCAGGTATGGGCTGATACGGCTCGGTATTTTTTATCCTGAAAATGGCGAGGCCGTAATGATATTCCTTCTTATAATACATTGCGTATCGAGTATACACCTCGACCACTCCGTTTGACAGCATCCGGTATCCGTCTATCTTCGAGGTCTGCCACAGCGCCTTAGACGGCTCCTCGTAGGGCTCACCACTCATACGGGCGTGGGTCTGGTCAATTAGCTTTTTATTCTTCTCCCAGGCCTCTTCCCAGGTATACACCTTTTCGGGGAACTGCAGGTTTACCTCGCTGTAGTCGTCCCTGTCGGTAACGGCCTCCCAGAGCGTCATGGCCTTTTTGTGGTTTCTTATCCTGTCGGCGTTAAAGATGGCGTCATATACGCCAATAAAGTCTTCTATCAACTTGCTGAGCTGGCCCTCCGGGCCGCTTGGGGCCTCATACTGAAAGCGTATGTCCGGCGGACTGATAAGAGCCGGCGCAGGAAGACCGCTTGGGGGATAGGTGTCTTTCCAGCCCTCGTAGTCCTTGTGGGTGGCATCCTTCGAGAAACCGTGTTCCACCAGCGCCCAGGTATCGCCCGACCTTCTATAGACCACGCGGTACGAGTAATCCAGCAGCCTCCACCTCCAGAAAAAGAAGTGTGAGAGGCCCGTCACGTAGACATAGAGCACCCGCGCATTCACGTCCACGTTCTCAAAATACGCAATGGCCTTTTTGGTCTGATGCGGCGGGAAATCACCGGCCATGGTAAAGGCGTTCTCGTATTTCTTTCCTTCCTCCGCCAGGGGCTCAATCTCGGGCTGATACCGGTCGTGGTATCTGCCGCCCGTGTCGGTGGCAAGGAAGACGGCAACGGGGATAGGAATCACTTTATCCGTGTTGTTTCTTATCTGGTAGGACCATACTACGTAGTTTCTGCCGCCATGTACTATATCTTCGGGCGTGCTGAATTCCAGGTCGCACTCACGCGCCCATGCGGCCGAGGCGAGGAAAGGAATGAGCAGGAGTGCATAAATAGATCTATGTATATACAACACGGCCTCCTTAATTACTTGTTGAGTACGTCAAGCGCCCTTGCCGTGTCGGACACCTTGATCACCGCCATGACCTCACCCTGCCTGGTGCCTTCGCGTGTTGATGCGCTGCAATATACGTATTCTACATTGACCCTGTTCTTCGCCAACCTTTGGGCAATGTCCGCCAGCGCCCCCGGCTCGTTCATCATCTCGGCCACTATTACCTCCGATTCCAGCACGTCGTAGCCCCTCTCCTCGAGTATAGCCTTGGCCCTTTTCCAGTTGCTGACTACAACCCTAAGCTCCCCGGTGTCGCACATATCGGCTATCGAAAGAGCAATGATATTGACACCCGCATCCGCCAACGAAGAGCACACCTCCGCCAGTGTGCCCGGCAGATTTTCAAGGACTACTGAAAGCTGCTTGTCAAATAAGAAGTGCGACATTACCTACCACATAAAATTATTAATATTATATAATTATATCTTTACTGAATCCTGAATAATCGTCAAGTCGAAAAATGTTTCCGGCGGTAGAGGGAAAAAATGCGCGCTCAACCAAACTCAAGGCCCTCTGCATCCGATTCACGGTTAACCGGAATCCATTCACGCCAAATACGTTGATTTTTTGCGCCAAGACCTATAAAATACGTCGTTTAAGGCCCCTGCAAGAGCCATCCCCATATCGTTATGTCATTCTGACGGAGCGAAGAATCCCGTAGAGGCACGTTGCAACGTGCCTCTAGCGACAATTACGCAGGGTTTTCAGGGCGCTGATAACATAAGACCGTGATAAATGCCAGGCATCTCGATAGGGTCTGGCAGGGGATGGAGTTTGTGGATATTACCGAAAGTGGACCGTAGATGTTCGGACTCGACACAATAAGCAGAGATAAGCACTGCCCCTGGGACTTGATGGACACCCTGAAGGTCTTTGCATTCTATTTCCTGATGCTGGGCCTGGGCGGCACCATTCTGCTTGCCGGGGTTAGAAAGCTTCTGGGTCAAGACCCAGTTATGGTCTACGGCACAAATGCAGTAGCGCTGTCGCTTTCTTTACTAACTAACAGCCTTACCTCTCTTTACGTCTTATATATCGTAAATGTACGCCGGGGACAGCCGCTGGCCGCCTTAGGAATCAGCATCTTGGACTGGAAGAAAAATTTGACCGGCGGTCTCACGCTTTACCTGGTGATCTTACCCATCATCCTCACTGCGGGCTTCCTGGTAGAACTTATGACGAAAAACGTGGGGGTTACACCCGATCACCAAGAAGTAGTAAACAGGCTTATGGAGGAAAGGTCTCCTGCAGGTATTATAGCCATCATTGCCTTTGGCGCATTTATCGGTCCCGTGGCGGAGGAGGTACTCTTCAGGGGTTTTTTACAGCCCGTGCTGAGGGGCATGATGGGGGGCATGAAAGCCATCCTTATCACCTCGCTCCTCTTTGCCATGGTTCATTTTAACGCCTATATATTTATGCAGATATTTATACTGGGTCTGCTCCTGGGCTACCTCTACGAAAGGACAGACACACTTGTGGCGCCCGTGTCGGTACACATACTGCACAATTCTGTGTCCCTGTGTGTCCTCCTCTGGATGAAACAGGGAGGGGAACTGCTCTGATGGGATTCAGAAAGGCAGAAGAACAACTTGAGATAATCCGGAGGGGCGTCATAGATATAGTCCGGGAGGACGAGCTGCTCGATAAGTTACGCAGGTCACGGGCAGAGAACAGACCCCTCAGGATAAAACTCGGCCTCGACCCCACGGCGCCGGACATCCACATAGGGAACGCCATCCCCATTCATAAGCTAGCCGCATTCCAGAAGTTAGGTCATACGGCCATACTAATCATCGGCGACTACACGGCCATGGTGGGTGACCCTACGGGAGCCAATAAGACCAGACCCATGCTCAGCAGAGAAAGAATTATGGCCAATGCCGGGACCTACCTCAACCAGATAGGCAAGATACTCGATACAGGCAAGATAGAACTTGTGTACAACAGTAAATGGTTTGAGAAGATGTCCTTCTCTGAAATTATCAATCTGGCCGCAAAGATAACGGTGGCCAGGATGATGGAACGCGACGATTTCACACAGCGATATTCCTCCGGAATCCCCATCAGCCTGCACGAACTCCTTTACCCGCTGATGCAGGGCTACGATTCTCTGATGGTAAAAAGCGACGTGGAGCTGGGCGGCACTGACCAGCTCTTCAACCTGCTGGTAGGCAGAGACCTCCAGAGGGACTGGGGGCTTGAGCCTCAGGTGGCCCTGACCACACCGCTCCTCGAGGGCACAGACGGACAGAAAAAGATGAGCAAGAGCCTGGGGAACTATATCGGCATAACCGAAGAACCCGCCCAGATGTTCGGAAAGGCGATGTCCATAAGAGACGACCTGATGAAGAAGTACTTTGTGCTGGCCACGGATTTGGACGAAAAGAGCGTAGACGAGCTGTTGCACCACGACGTACACCCCAGGGAGGCCAAGGCCGAACTCGCCAAGGCCATAGTCGCCAGGTACTGGGACACGGCTGCGGCCGAACGGGCCTCAGAGGAGTTCGACAAGGTCTTTAAGGAACATAAACTGCCTGAGGACCTGCCCGAAATCCTGCTCCCGAGAAACGAACTTAAAGACGGCAAGATATGGATTGTTAAACTCCTGGTCTCTAGCGGCTTCACAAAGACCAACGGCGAGGCCAGACGGCTGGTGGCCCAGGGTGGGGTCAGCATAAATGACGAAATCTTTAAGGACGCAGATGCAGAGGTAAACATAATCCCCGGTATGGTGGTCAAGGTCGGCAAGCGCCGCTTCGCCAGGATAGGGGTGGGGGACTAAGCCATTCAGCACCCATTGAATGAAACATTACAGGGGCAATTCATGAATTGCCCCTACGCCTCCAACACTAACCTTTTACGAAAGGTGTTACTATAAAATGGGTACTACTTTTGAGATGTCTATGGGAATCTTCGGTCTCACCTTGCTGCTCGCCGCCTTCGTAATGGGCAACTTCTGGGGGAGGGGGCAGCACGTAATGCACTATCAGATAATGAACTTTATCGGCGGGTTTATCCTCGCCTGGTATGCGTTTCAGCTGAGGAATTGGGTCTTTGCCACGCTCGAAGGCATATGGGGTGCATTCGCCCTGGCCAACCTGGTAATATGCGTCCAGGCCAGAGTAAAAGGGGCAAAAGCCCTCCCACCCGACCCAAAAGGCACGAATAAAGGCGTCTCAAATAAATTAAGTAAATCGACAAAATCCAACTAACTGCGAGCCCATCCCCTGCGTGAAGAACCACACACAGATAGATAGGCAATCTGCGGGGCCTACCCCTACAATTTACGATATTATAATGCCAAGCCCACTAGCCTTTGTACACCCTTTCCAGTCTGGCAAGTTCCCTTTCCCTTATGACGCCGGTGAATCGGTAGATGTCTTCTACTCCGCGGAGGGCGTTGTATCCCTCCTCTACGGTCTTAACCGCCTTTGGACGGCCCAGGTATGACATCAAGAGCTTCATAACCTTAAACATAAAGGCGTTGAGCGGATGGCGGGAAAGCCGGTGCAGAGTGTTGACGCATTTGACAAAGAGCTCTATGTGGCGCTCGCGGTCCTTGCGGTTATTGCATGCGCGCAGTGCCTTCTCGTATGCGGCATCGGTTATCTCACCGATTTCATCAAGGTTCTGTGCAACAGACCGGTCAAGCTCTTCGCTAAGGCATCTCAGTTCCCAAAGTCTGGTGATTATGGTAACAGGCTCACCCTTGGGCCTCTCCATAAAATAATCGTACACCTTATTGAAGGTCTCGGTCGGTGCGTTAATGTCTTCCGGCGTGTAAATGGTGTCTAAAATAAAGGTGAGGAGTTTTTTAAAGCCTTCGTCTTCCATAAGGTCGCAATAGGTGTTCTTCAGCATGGAGGCCTGATACCGCCGCACCTCAACAAGCAGTTCATCGCTAACTGTTGCCATAATCCCCCCGGGGAGACATCCGTTCAACCCTCTGAGACATCAGTTTACCGTCTGTAGTTTTCCAGATCTTCCTGGGTCTTGAATTTGTGCAGCCTTTCCCCACGCGAATGGGCAAGGGATTTAAGCTCCTTCGATGCCGAAAACAGGTCGTGACTCATCTTTGCGATCTGTTTCTGGTCAAGCGGCTCGAGCTCCCAGAGAAAATCAAAGACCTGTGTCCTCATATCTGCACTCAATTCGGGATAGCACTCCCGCATCTCTCCTTCCCTGGTCTGTCTGGTCTCATAGGCAGGCCTTCCGGCCCTCTCGAGGCGGCTATCTATGTATACGTTCCACAAATACTTGTAACGTCTGCGTTCACCCGTACCCCCCTCTGGTTCACGACCCTTTTTATACTTAAACTTCTTGTTTAATTGATCTGTCACGTGCATAAGTTCATGTAAGACTCGGCCTTCCAGGTTCTCCAGGGAATCTACTATCTCAAGCACCAGAGATTTCTTGGGGCTAAGATAGTTCATGTCCGTGGAAGAACCGGACGGAGTGTGTTTAATTAAGACCTCTTCCAGCTTATCACGCAGACCCAGCTCCCAAAGAGCCTCCTCAACACACTTACATATCCGGCCTTGGTTTTCAAAGCCTTTTTCAATGTCAACGACGGCAAATGTAGCCATAGTCTAAACCCCTCTTGTGAAGTATTATTGCGTTTTTACGATATTTACCACGGAGTTTTTCTTGAGCTCCCTTAAATACTCTTTCTTTTTCTTTAATGCCTCCTCTTTGAAGAGTCTGTCTTGTATTTCTTCCTGCAGGGTTTCAAAATCCGGTTCCTTGGCCTCCCTTACGTCCAGCGCCATAAGGATGTGCAGTCCATCGGTGGTTTCTACAATCTCACTTATTTCCCCTTTCTCCAGCCCCAGTGCGGCCTCCCGTATCTTACCCTTCATATTCAGCACCTCATCAAACTCCCATACCCCGCCTGCAGAGGCCCTGGGTCCCTGGGAGTATTCCTTTACAAGTCCGTCAAAACTCTCCCCCCTTACGGCCCTGGCCCTTATTTCTTCGGCCCGTTTCCAGGCCTCTTCCTTGGAGGGATAGGATGAGAACTTTAGCATTAACTGCATGATTTTCACAGACCTTTCTACGGCAAATTCGCTCCGGTGCTCTTGGTAGTAATTCCTTATATTTCCGGGGGAAATACTTATCTTGTCATACACAAACTCGTTCAAGAGTCTCTCTACCATAAGGTCGTCCTTAAGTTCTATCTTTTTTTCCGTAGGATTTATCCCATCCTTTATGGCAATCTCGTAGAATTTGCTGAGCGAGCCCACCTCACCCACGGCGTCGTCCAAAAATTTGTCCAGGTCCTTTTCCACCTCTTCCTTCATGTAAGGATTCTTATCTATGATACTGTGCGCCTTTTGCACCAGCAGCTGCCTGTCTATAAGCTCGCCAAGGACATTGTCAAGTATCTCACGGGCCCTCTTGTCGAGTTCTGCTCCCTTATATTTCTTTACGGCGTCGGCAAGCACCACAGCTGCCCGTCTGTGAACGTCTTCTTCGGTAATTATTTTGTCATTGACCACTGCCACTATGGTACCCACGTACTGTTTCTCTGCTACAAGCGTGGTCTGTATAAGCAAAAGGGTTGCCAATACAAGCAGCAACGCAAGAGAGACTAACCTTATATTATGGAACAATCTCAAAGAGACAACCCTCCTCCAAAAAACTTAGACCTCTGAAAAATTCTGCAAAGTCGTCACTCTGAGGGAGTGACGGCGCCCAAGAAATTGACTTTTGCAGAGGCCTCAAGCTATACCCCAAGCTTAAAAACCTTCCTTAGAAAACGCACCGCGCCCTCGGGTGACGTGTCCCTGCTGGGCAGCTCGAGGTGCACGGTGTTTCCATTTATAACCTTAATCCGATGCCGCACGTCGTAAAGGCCGGTCTCCGCCTTTCTTAAGTCATCTACCTCCATGACGACCTTCCCGTTCTTCCTGACAATGGAGCGGACGCTGTGCGCCTGCGCCGCCAGCCGCAATTCCTTTTCGGCAAGAAGGTTTTTCGCCTCCGGCGGCAGTGGCCCAAATCTGTCCCTGAGCTCCATCTCAAAGTCCCGTATCTCCTCAGTAGAGCTGCAGCGGGACAGCTTCCGGTACGCCTCGAGTTTTTGACTTTCTTCAGGCACATACCCTTGAGGCAGGTATGAGTCCAGATTGAGGCTTATTGAGACGTCTTTACTCGGCGGCGGGGAGGGTTCTTTCCTCGCCCTTCTTACCGCAGATTTCAGGAGCTGACAGAACATCTCGTAGCCCACGGCCTGTACGTGCCCGTGCTGCTGAGCCCCAAGGATGTTGCCCGCACCGCGTATCTCCAGGTCCCTGAGGGCTATCTTAAAGCCTGCGCCGAGTTCGGAGAATTCCTCTATGGCCTTCAGGCGCTTTTCCGCCTCCGGGGTAATGGGCCTATCGGTAGGCAGAAGCAGGTAGGCGTAGGCCGTGTGCTTGTAGCGACCCACCCTGCCCCTGAGCTGGTGAAGCTCTGCAAGACCAAACAAATCGGCATCGTTTATAAAGATTGTATTGACGTTGGGGATGTCCATGCCGGACTCTATTATAGTGGTAGACAGCAGAACATCAAATCCCTTGTCAATAAACTTCAGCACCCTGTCCTCCAACTGCCTCTCGGACATCTGTCCGTGGGCAACGGCTATCCTCGCCTCAGGCACTATCCTGGAAAGCTCGTCAGCCACCTGCTCTATGTTGTAGACCCTGTTGTGTACAAAATATACCTGCCCCTCACGGTTGAGTTCGAAGAGGATGGCCTGGCGTATCTTCTGAGGGTCGTAGCGCATTAATATGGTATTTATCGCCTGTCTGTCCTGTGGCGGCGTGCTTAGGGACGAGATGTCCCTGAGGCCCAGCAGCGACATATGCAGGGTGCGAGGGATAGGCGTGGCCGTAAGTGTAAGGACGTCAACCATCTGACGAAGCTTTTTGAGCCTTTCCTTATGTTCCACCCCGAAGCGCTGCTCTTCGTCAATCACGACCAACCCCAGGTCTTTAAACCTAACGTCTCTCTGCGCAAGCCTGTGTGTGCCTATCACAACGTCCACCGCACCCTGCGCCAGCGCCTCCAGTAC
>MHZB01000011.1 GCA_001828605.1 Planctomycetes bacterium RIFCSPLOWO2_12_FULL_50_35
TTCCAATGCGGCCTCTGCCACTTTTTGCGGCTTTATCTGCGTCATGCAGCGGTGGTCTGTGGGGCAGACTTTGAGGTGGCAGGGGGCACAGTCCACGGCGGTCCTTACGACCTTGCCTATCTCTTGTTTTGTTTGTGTGTACCTGGGGTCTGTCGGTCCCATTACGACTACCACAGGTTTATTCAAGGCTACGGCAAGGTGTCTTGGGCCCGAGTCTACGGTTATCAGCAGTGAACTCTTCTCGACCAGGGCCTTAAGCAGTTCGAGTGAGATGTTGTCTTGCGATAGGTTAACGATGCTTCCGTTCGCCGCATCTACTATCTTTTTGGCTATGTCCTTTTCCTCCGGGCTGGTAACAAGCATCACGTGGCAATCCAGTTTTTTCTGCAACAGCTTGGCGGTCTCGGCAAAGCCCTCGGCAGTCCAGAACTTGGACGAACCGTAGGAAGCACCCGGATTTATAAGGACCTTGGGTTTAGTGTCGGCCATTCCGTACTTATCGAAAAGCTCGTCTATTTTCTTCTTGCTTTCCGGAGAGACGAATACTTCCGTATTCTTTGAGCCCACCTTGCAGCCTATACTGGTGCAAAGTCTGAGGTAATAGTCACCCATATACGCGGGAAGGAAACGTCCTTTCTCCTTCGGCCTTTGTATCGGGTCGGTGAGCATCCAGGAGCGGTTATCCCGCACGTATCCTATACGCCTGTCTGCCCTTGCCAGCCAGATCATGAGGGCAGAGCTGAACGAGTTGGGCAGTATGAAGGCGAGGTCGTACTTCTCTTTTCTGAGTTTCCTTATCAGTGAGAGATATTTCCCAGGATGTTTGTGCTTTGCCAGGGGGTCGTATTCTACGATTTCGTCAAACCAGGGTGCGCCTTCCAGTAGGCCTTTTACGTAGGGTTTAAGCAGAAGGGTTACCTTTGCGCCGGGGTAGTTATCCCTGATGCACCTGAAGGCGGGAGTCGCCATTACGATATCACCCACCCAGTTAGGGGCGGTTACTAGGATGTTATTCACCTTTTCCATCTCCCCAGTCCGACCTTACTGCTGTAAAGTCATTATATCTGAAAGAATAATGTTTGCAACCCGCTTTATTGAGACACAATGAAAGTTCTCTGTCAACGGGGAGTATCTTGTCTTTAGTCTCTTCCCACTTATCAGGGGGCATGTCTTCCACGGCGCGTGTCAGGAAGGAGTAGATGTTGCCCGGGGAGTTTTCGGAATGCGTGTTTACGTACCAGGGAAAGGTCTTCTGTAGTTTTGATATAAATAGGTTGTGCTCCGGGCCAAAGTCCAGGCACGACGCCTCAGTGAAATTCTTCAGTTCGCGCATCTTTTCAAAGTTAATGTACCCGCCCTTCAGGCTCATTTCGTAGGCGTCCGTGCGGGGGAAGGGGAAGAAAATGGCCCAGCGGAAGCGCCCCGGCCGTATCCTGCTCAGAAGTTCTATTGTAGCCAGGATGTCTTCTCGCGTCTCGTAGGGGAGGCCGATCATGACGAAGGCCGAGGTGTGCAGGCCAAACTTATGCGCCGCCTCAAAGGCCCGAACTATCTCTTCGTTGCTCATGGGACGATGGAGCACGTCCCGCCTTATCCGCTCGCTCCCGCTCTCAAGCCCGAATTTAATAATGCTGCATCCGCCTTCCTTGAGCATCTTCGCCCTCTCCTCGTCAAAGGCGCGGACGTGGCCGTTTACCACAAAGGGTACTTCCGTCAGTTTCGGATATTCAGTGCAAAAAGCCCTCAGGAATTTTTTATCGAAGGTAAAGATGTCGTCGTCGAAGATGAAGGTCTTTATGTCCCGGTACGTGCGGAGGAGGTATTTTATCTCGTCCAGAACGTCCTCAAGGCAGTGGCGTCTTATGTAGCCGACGTCTGTGGCAGAAAGGTCGTCCTTGTAGCGGTCTACAATTTTGTGGTTGAAGCAGTAGCTGCAGCGAAACGGACACCCCCTGGAACCCATCAGCCTTACCCACCCATCCTCTTTATTTATCATGTGCTGGAGGTCAAACAATTCGTAGTCCTTCATGGGGAGTTTGGACAGGTCAACGAATGAGCGGACGCTGTTTTGTTTTATCCCTTCGTTCGTCCTCGACCAGATGTTGAGAATAGCAGAGGTGTCCTCACCCCTTTCCTTTTTTGTTACCAGTTCAAGCACGGCCTCTTCCCCCTCACCCGTGCAGGCGTAGTCAAAGCAGTCCTCCTTCATCACCTCGTCAGGCACCAGGGTCGTATGCACGCCCCCAATGACGATGGGTATGTCCGGGAAATTCTTTTTTATAAGCCGTGCCGTGCGCAGTGCGGTCGGGTACTGGGGCGTAACCACCGACATGCCTATCAATCCAGGGGCGTAGTCACGGATGTATTTTACAATCTCCTCGTCGCTCGGCAGTTTGTATAATTTCTCGTTCAGATTCAGGAGCCTTGTGGTATGTCCGTGCTTCTTGAGCACGGCGGATATGAACGCCAGCCCGTAGTTAAACCCCACCTGGGCGTTGATATTCGGATAGATGAAGAGTACCTTCATGGATATTTATTAGTTGAATTAGGAATATGGTTCAATCTTAAGCTCAGCTAGCTTCTTCCACAAACTGCTAAGAGCTTTTTCACAGTTTCTGTAAAATGCACTTGCCATAACCCTCCAGAAAATCCAGTCGGCTCTGCGAAGTTGTTCTTCACGTCTTTGGTCGTTCTCCCAGTTCTTCATGTCGTGGTGTTTATCACCGTCACACTCTACAGCAAGGCGGCTTTCTTTCCCCTGAATCACAAGATCAATGCGTTTCCCGCTTAAGACCTGATATTGTGGAATAACTTTGTAGCCGCGCCTTATTATGATTTCGCCAACATCTATTTCAAATTGTGACTCAGCTTTTCGCTTTAGGGCCTCTAATCCTGCTTCTATTTGTGCCTTACGAGGATTTTGATACCAGTCAAGAAGTTTGTAACGCATGCAGTCTTTGTTTGTAATGTCCTGCAATCTTACAGAATGGAAAAGAAACACCTGGTCTCTAGCGCGGCTGGCCGCAACGTTAAAGCGTTGTTTGTCAGTTTCTTTATTCAACACAGCGAATTTTGCATTATTTGCCACCACAAGAGATAAGAACATTACATCGCGTTCATCTCCCTGGAAGGAATAGGCGTCTCCACAAATAATTTTACGCTTCTCAATCTCTCGCTCATCAAGAGAATTTCTGAGTAACTTGTCTATATATTTTGTCTGCTGTTCGCCCAGTAATGAGATTACGCCCATAGTTTTATTTTGGTATTTTGGGTCCTTGCAACATTCTACCAATTTATTTACAAGTGCTTCCGCTTCAGGCTCATTTACATCATTATTTTCGTTCTTAAACCCATTGGCAACAAAAACAGCGTTGAGTGATGGCAGCAGTGCATCGGCAGGATTTGGTATCCTCAAAGGTTCTATTCTGTCATTCACATAAATATGGTGATTGCTGAATTCTATTATTTCAGGAACAGAGCGAAAATGCTCTTTGAGAAAAATTCGCATTGGAAGTCTAAGTTCAGCTATATGATAAAGGCTGGACTGCAAATCAAATCGTTCTGCATGGGGGATCCCACGGAGGTATAATCTGATTAATTCAAAAACCTTTTCATGACTTACGCCTATACTTTCAGGACTTATCTGCTCAGGATCACCAATGATGAGCACTTTTTTTGCACGATAAAGCACCGAGATAGCACGTATGTCACATTGACTAGCCTCATCAACCATAATGACATCAAACATGCCAGGGTGAGGAGGTGAGAATGATTGGACCACACGATGTAGAGGCATAATCCATACAGGTACCGCCGCTTGTGCCTCCTGCATCGCACTTCGTGCATTGGCCAGATGATATTGGGCATGCTTCCCCGTACCTCTACCGTATCTTCTCATCGCTTGGGACCATGCAACAAGTGCCTGTCGTTGCTCAGGAGATACACGCTCAATCTGCCTCTGCCATGTTAGGTTAGTTACTAATTCTGCCACTAACTGTCGTTCTTGGTGCTGTTCTTTATCCAGTTGCTCTTGCAAAGAATCTATATCTTCTTGACTGTGAAGCTCTTCTAACCAACTATTGAGCCTGCGCCACCGCCAAGCAGTCTGCCAATGTTTAGTCGGGGTAAGGTTCCTGTCTTTCTCTGCTTCAAGCCGCGAGGCCCACAGCGGGGCGACACTGCGTAATCGGCAAAGCAGTGTCTCTAGTTTAACATGCTTGGGCTTAAGCTGGTTTAACCGTATTACCTCATTGTAAGTCTCTTGATAAGAAGCGTAGTCTTTCTGGTAAAGTGCACGTATAATGTGCTTCCACAACGGATGGGTGTTTGCTACATCAGTTTCCTTTGATGAGTCACGCCATTCCTTAAAAATTTTGTTTATGTTCTCCTGCTCATTGATGAGATGTTTGTATTCTAACGCGCATAAAAATTCTTGTAAGAACTCAACTTGATAAGCTTTTTGTTGCTGGATACCTAAAGCCTCTAGCTTGGAAGTAAGAACTAGTCCGTATTTCTGCTCCCAATCCAAAACTTCTTTGACACGATTTAATTTCTCTTCATAGTCCTGAAGGGGTAAAGAGATGTCATCCTTTAAATCGGGAGCGTTAATAAGCTTTCTGTATCGAGACCATAACGTTTGAAAGTCCTGAATATTTTTTTTGTAATTAAAATCGGCCTCAAGTGCTTCTAAATGTTCAACTGTGGATAGCGGCGTACCATCAACTTTGCAGCTTTGCAAAACTGCTTTTGCCTCCTTTGGCCATCCCCAAATTGGTTTTTTAAGTTTCTTTGCTTTGTTCACATGTTTCCACAATTGTGAAATGCCTAGTTCGTAGTCAATACGACTATCGGTGGGCGTACAATCAATTTCACGGTGTAAGATTTTCTTGAAATGTGGCCACGTCATATCCAATATAGTTTGTGCCTTACTGACAAACTCATGCCATAATGCCCTCTGGTTGCCTTGTGCAGACAAATGGCTGAGGATTTCGCGACGCCAATCCTCTGTGATATTACCTAATTTGTTAAGGGCCTCTTTTGTAAGCCGACAGGTCTCTTCAATAAAATCTGGAGAGGTACTTTTAAGCTTTTCTACAAACGGGTTTGATGCCTTCTCGGAGCACTCAAGAGCCGATGAAATATTCTTGAGGTCGGAAACCTTTTCTTCAAACATATTGGGACGGGGCAAGTCATCTGCTTCTGGAAGCTTTTGAGAGAGGCTTTGCCTATCTTTTAAATCAATCAGAGAAAGTAATTGGCACAATTCTTCTAACTGTTCATTTGTTAAGGGAGGTTCATCTGATGGAGAAAGGTTATCTGGCAACCAGCCGTGCTCTTTCTTGTTAGTTGATACCTCTTTTGCGGCCGTAACTGCATCAATTTTCTCTGGCCCCAGAGATAAGGTTTTAAGGTTTATCTCAATACATTCACGAATAATGTTTCTTAACCTAGCCTGTTTTTCTCTGCAGCATTTTAGCTTTCGCCGAATATCTTCAATACGTTGTTGTGTATCGTAATCTGTACCTCTGTCTAATCGAGTACAAATTTCCTTAACCGCAGACTCCGTTTCTTTTCTTGAATCACTGTCACTTCCTAGCTGACTGACACACAGGCTCCGAATCTCCTCAGGAACTTTTTCACGTAGCACTCTGAGAGCCCGCTCTGTTTGAGCTGTTATAAGAATACGTTTTCCTTGAGCAAGCAAAGAACAAATAATGTTGGCAACCGTATGGCTTTTTCCTGTCCCTGGTGGTCCTTGAACCAACACTCCGTTATGCTCGCGCAGTCGTTGTACGATTTCCTTTTGTTCATCATTGTACAGAAGTGGAAGAAGTAACTCTACCTCGGGGATGTTTTCTGTAGTAATGTTTTCGCTGTCGATATTTGTTACTTGCTTATCGGCGGGATTACCAGTTAGTGAGCTGATAAACCACGGAACATGGCTATTACCCTTTATAGCATTACGGACTTGTTCGGCATCCCGTACCCAAAATCCCCTAGCCCTTGGCCTTACAAAAAAGACTAAAGCGTTCCAAATAGCGGGTTGTTTCACGATAGGAGGATTAGAGCATATCGCGTCTTCATACTTGTTAACTCCTTCTGGGTTAATCAGTCCAGTAATGGTTTGGGCCCATCCGTGCATTTCCTTATTGTCCCAAACATCAGGTGGTTCCTTTGTCAATTTATCAATTATTCCCACAATTTGTGTCATGTTGTCATATTCTAAATCACGCAGACAATCAAACTCTGGTGTTGTCGGCTGTGACGTGCTAGGGATGAGCGAAATGGTTCGGTTGTCTGGATCAAAATGAATTTCTATAGGAGTAACAAAAAGAGGATGATTTATTGTGGCTCCCTGCTTGTGTTTCCAGGTAAGCAATGCATGTCCAAACAGGAATTCGATACGCTCACCATCTATCTGCAACCGTTGGTGGAGGGTATATAGCTCACTGTAAAGCTGGTTAGCTTCAAAATATAGCATAAACCCTTTTGACCATGGTTCCCATTGATCTACTATATAGTTGCTTAGTAAATTGGGCCTCTCCGGGTCATCTTCAAATTTTTCCGATATTGTTTCAGCAACTTTCTCCCGTGCACTTTTATCTGGATTTTTAAAAAGGCCCTCTTTGCTTAAGCTGTTATCGATGGGTGCTTCGCGAGTTCTTGATGGGATTATTTCGGGCAGTTTTGAAGGATTGTGGAAATCTAACTCAACCCAACCTTTTAATTCTTCAGGTAAGGATGGTGCTTCTTTTATCTCTGTTTTTTTGACCTTTAACCACCATTCCTCTCCGGATATTTCTTTTGACGCTTCATTAGAATTTACTTTTCTTAGTTGACAGGAAGGCCCTACAGGTACATCGCTTAACCACCAGAGCTGTTCTTTATGTTCTAGAATATTGCGTATGACTGGAAGATCTATGGAAAGTACCTTCGCAAAGAAATCAAATAACCGTACAGTCTTTTCTCTTTCTTCTTCTAGCAGGGGCTGTTTGCTATCGGCAATGCTTTGCTTTTCTTGTGGGTATTCTTTTGATGTGTGCTTAGCCTTAGTTTCTTTTCTTTCAAAGAGATTTAACTGGGGCTTTGGTAGTTGGGGTTCAAGCTTAAACGTAGGATGATTAAACACTTTACCACACCATGAGCACCTTAGTTGCGAGGATTCTATTTTTTGAAAGGTGAGTTGTTGCTTGCAATTTGGGCAAATAACTACCATTTTTAAAGCTCCCTATCGGGAGGATTTTTCTAGCACTCGGACATATATAACAACGTGCTGGGCCTCCAATCTATATCACTTTATAACGTGGATTTACTGCCCTTTCTCATAATAATTAACGGTGTGCAGTATTGTTACATTAGGACATCAGTAAAACGGCGCCCATAAGGTCTTTTACGATAAAATCGGGGTTTTCCGGCATATCGAATCCGTTATTATGGGGCTGCACCAGTACGGTCTTACAGCCTACCGCCTTGCCGGCCATTACGTCGGCCGGGGTATCGCCAATCATTATAGACGCTGAGAGGTTTATGTCATGCTCTCTAGCCGCTCTCAGGAGCATCCCCGGTCTGGGCTTGCGGCACTGGCAGTCTATGCTGTACGCCTCTATGATGCCTTCGGCCAGATGGGGACAGTAGTATATTGCGTCTATGCGTGCGCCTTCCCTGGAGAGCATTTCTATAAGCCTGCGGTGGATTCCCGTCAATCTTTCCTCTGTGAAATACCCCCTAGCTATCCCCGACTGGTTTGTGACTATTACCGTGAGGTATCCGCGCTTATTAAATTGTTTTATTGCATTGGCGGCGTTGGGCATTAACGCCAGTTCTTCAGGCGAGCTGAGATATTCAACGCCCTGAACTATCGTTCCGTCTCTGTCCAAAAAGGCAGCCCTTCTGCTCATGCCCGTTTATCCTCTTCAGTCACGGAATGAAAGCCCTGCAAAAGTCCGTGCGATTGTCATTCTGAGCGAAGCGAAGAATCTTGTAGGGGCGGGGTAACCCCGCCCCTACTCCTCAGAATGACGACATAGTGTCAGGTAACTTTCTTAGGGGTCTCGAAGTCCCCAAACAGTTCTTTTTCAACAATGGAGCAAAGGATATGGCCCACCGTTGTATGGCACTCCTGTATCCTTGGGGTATTTCCTGAAGGGACCTGTAGACAGACGTCCACCAAACCCTTCAGGCTCCCTCCGTCCCGGCCAGTGAGGCCCATTGTAACGGCCCCCTTTTCCTTGGCCAGGCGTACGGCCCTTAGAATCCCTTGGGAGTTCCCGCTGGTGGAAATGCCTATAACAACGTCGCCCTTCTTCACGAACGCCTCTATCTGCCTCTCGAAGCATCTGTCATAGCCGTAGTCGTTGGCTATGGCCGTAATTACTGAGCTGTCGGTGGTCAGGGCAAGGACGGGCAGGGCCTTCCTGTCCTTCTTGAACCTTCCAATCATCTCGCCCGCTATGTGCTGGGCGTCTGCGGCGCTCCCGCCGTTGCCTATGAGGTAGACGGTGTTGCCGGCCTTGAGTCGGTCAGTCATTACCCTGGCCATCTTCTTTATGACGGCAGTCCCGCCGGCCAGAAGCCCCTGCTTTACCTCGATGCTTTCTTTTAGCTCTTTTTCGATGTCGTTCATATGGAACCTCTGCAAAACTCTGTATGGTCGTCATTCTGAGGGAGCGAAGTCCGCCTGAGGCGGAAAGAATGTAGCGTTGGAGCTTGCTCCAACGTTGAATCTGGCAGTCGTGATAGAGACAGACGAACGGGGCAGCGAGCTGCCACGCTACATATCAGATTTTCGCCATAGGCGAATCCGCCTCTGGCACGACGCCTTTGGCTCGCCTTCGTCGCCTTTGCTCCTCGCAATGACGGCTTTGTACGTCTCACAGAGCTATAATTATTTCAGATTAAACTGTTTTTTGTGCCCGCTGGTTTTCTTTTTCTACAATACGCGAGATGATGTCGGTGGTGGAGATGCCCTGTACCAGTGGCGCAAGCACCACCTTGCCGCCGTAAGATTCCACAAACTCGCGGCCCACTACCCCCTTTTCCCTCCAATCTTCGCCCTTTATCAGCACGTCGGGCCTTACTTCCCTTATCAATTCTTCAGGGGTGGGTTCATCAAATAATACCACGTAGTCCACGTCCTCCAGGGCGGCAATGATTCTGGCCCTGTCCTGCTCCGGCAGCACGGGCCTGCTCGGGCCCTTCATGTTATTGACGGAGCGGTCCGTGTTGAGTCCCACCACCAGCAGTTCCCCCTGGTTGCGGGCGAATCCAAGGTACTCCACGTGGCCCCTGTGCAGGATGTCGAAGCAGCCGTTGGTGAAGACTATTCTGTCCCTCTTTGAGCGGTGTTTATTTAATAAGTCTTTAAGCTCCTTAACGGTCTTAATCTTTTCAAGCGAGGGATGGTATCCCAGGAGTTCTCTCAATATCTCTTCTCTGCTGACGGGGGCTACGCCTATCTTTCCGACCTCGATGCCGGCGGCTATATTGGCAAGTCGTGCGGCATCTGCAATACTGGAGCCTGCCCCGACTACAAACGCTATCACACTCAGTACCATATCCCCGGCGCCGGTGACGTCGTGAACCTCCCTGGGATTTGTGGGGAGCATAAGGTGGGTTCCGTCCCGCTGATATAGGAACATACCGTCTTTATCCAACGTTATTACGGCGCACTGGAGGTCCAGTTCCTTTACCAGCTTGCTCCCGGCGCTCTTAAGATTTTCCGGCGTCGAGACGTCTATGCCAGTCATTACCTCTGTCTCGTGGCGGTTGGGGGTGATGGCGGTAACCCCCTTGTAGATGGAGCAGTTTCTGCCTATCCTGGGGTCCACGATGACAGGCTTCCCTGTTGTGCGTCCAAGGGTGGTGACGGTCTCGAGGATCCTTTCCGTGAGCAGTCCCTTGTTCATGTCGGACAGGGCTACAGCGTCGCACTGGTGGATGTTCTTCTTGACGTAGTTTATGACCTTGTCTTCTATCTCCTTCGGGGCAGGATGCGTATTTTCGTAATCAATCCTGAGCAGCTGTTGTACGGCGCGTCCCGCCGTATGGAGATGGCCCATCACACGGGTCTTTACCGTGGTCGGGCGTTTCGAGTCAATAAACATTCCGGAGGTATCTACCCCCGATTTCTCCAGCATCCTGGCGAAATTCTCTCCTGCGGAGTCTTTGCCCAATATTCCCGTGCAGAAAACCCTTGCGCCAAGGTGGGTGAGGTTGGTTATTACGGAGCCTGCCCCGCCGGGGCGAAATTCTTCATGTGTTACGTTTATTACGGGTATGGGTGCCTCAGGCGAGATGCGGTTTACTTCTCCCCACACGTACTTGTCCAACATGAGGTCGCCTGTCACCAGTATGGCAGGGCTCTTGATATCCGATAGGATTTGTATAAGCCTGCTATGCAACGCATGGACTCCTGTGAAGATTCTTGTCTAACAGAGTCGGCATGGACGCATAATTCCACTCTAATCCATTTGCCGTGTACAGGTCTTTAATCCTGCGAAGGTATTTTTCGTAGAGGTCGGATGACGTGACTTCCCAGTCCTTCTGGCAGTAGAATATCCTGCATCCCAGGGGTCTGTGCTCTCGTATCGTGCACTTGTTGTCGGCCAGGTACGGGCAGACACCTTTATTGACGGCCGTTTCAGGCAGCCCGACGTTCTTGAGTATGTGTTCCACCTCTATGTCGCTTACGTACAGTTTATGGCCGTATTCGTCAAAGTGACAGCACTCGCCGCACGCCCTGCACGGCGGCGCCAGGGTGGACAATTCTTTATCCAGGTCTTTATATATCTTGCGAAGTTCTTTTTCCCACAGCATCTTTAATTTCCGCTTGTAAGCGCTCCAAGGTCTTATACCTTGCTGAATCCGAGGTCTTCACAAAACTGATTTATGTGGCTAACACAATTCTCCCTACCGCCGTCA
This sequence comes from Planctomycetes bacterium RIFCSPLOWO2_12_FULL_50_35, assembly GCA_001828605.1. Classification (GTDB taxonomy): domain Bacteria; phylum Planctomycetota; class Brocadiia; order Brocadiales; family Bathyanammoxibiaceae; genus 2-02-FULL-50-16-A. The sequence continues at coordinate 10,921 of MHZB01000011.1, forward strand.
AGGGAGGGAGGAAATTTACATGGACTAATAAACTCTTTCAGAACCCTCCGCCTCTTCATTTTTTGTCATTCGGGGGGACGCTACTGCCGCCCTGTCCAGCTGGTCATTTAATCGCCTGCCGCAGTAGGTCTCAGTCCAGAGTCCACCTGGATTCCCTGAGACAGAGAACAGGGCGAAGTCCACTCTGTCGTCTTTAAAGTTGTTCTTTGTGTCGTCTCTTATCTGCACCAGGGGTAATTTCTCTCCCGCAACCTTGAACCGCTTCGTCTCCGCAGTATTGGCAATGGACTCAGGGTTCATGGCAGGATAGTTGTCCGCCATCACCTTCAGCGCTATTCCGTTGTAGGCGTTTATCCAGAATGCGAGCTGCTCTTGTTGGGGGAACGATTTCAGACCATTCTCGTCTATCTCGGCAATCTTTCCCAGGAAATCCTTCAGGTGCGGCGTGTTTTTTACTACGGTATAATCAATCTTACCATTAACAACAGCCTTGGCAAGCAGTTTATCCAGGTCGGAGTGGTCGAACTGGGTTGGAGAAAGTTCACCCTCTTCTGAATTGTAGGCCCATTTTTGGACGAAATTCTCATTGTTGTTGGAAAGTCCCACCAGGTCGAACTCCCAAAGCCCTTCCGATATCTTTTTGGCGCTGCCGTTTATCGTCTTGGGCGAGACTTCCTGCCCTTCCACCATGCCGAGACCCATATCTATTGCCGTACTGAAGAGGAAACTGCTCAGCGGGAATGAGAGCTTCCCCGCCTCCGCATTCAGCGGGGTGAGTTTTCCCTCATTCCTCACATATTTCCATTTAAAGTCCCTCTGGGTTCCTTTCTCTTTATCCATGAAGGTCAGGCTCAGGTCCCAGACCCCGTCTTGTCCCTGTGCGCCGCTGCCGTTTATGGCGTCTACACCCTTTTCTTCGACCCTTTGTATGACCGCTCCGATGACCTTTCTGATGGGAATGGTCTTTAGCCCGGAATGTATGTTTACGTGGATTTCCTTTTCAGGCTGCCGGACGGTTCCCTCAGTAGTCGTTATTTGTGTCGCTGCGCCCTCTGCGCAAGGGGATACTAGGTACAGAAAGACCAATGCCGGTATAAATCTGGCGCCTTTCATCTAAGAAGCATCCTCCTGATAAATTTGTGATAGTATTCCCATTCTCAGCAAAGGCAGCATTATTTCATGATGCCCTGTCAGGGAATAGCCCTGCTCTGTGGGACGTTTGACGACGTTTACGGTGGGCCTGTAGTGTTTCAACATGTCCATGTCTGCCGTCACGAAGTTTTCTACTTTATTCCCCAGGTTTCTTGCTGCCGACAGGCACTTGAGGAACACCTCCGGCATCACGACTGCGGAACCGACGTTTAACCATACGCCCCCTTCAAGTCTTGCAACCACACCCGCCAAAATGCGGAAGTCTATGTGGCTTGATCCACCCAGATCGCTTCCCGATACGTTTGGGTGCATGTGGACGGTATCGGCGCCTATGACTACGTGGACCGTTGCCGGTATGTCGAGTCTGTCTGCAGCGGCCAGGATGCTGTATTCGGCAAACTTGTTGGCGTCTTCGTTGATCTTCTTGCCTAGCGCCGCGCCGAGACCGATGCCTTCTCGTATTCCCCGGGAGGCGGCCTTTTGCATGGCATCGGCGGTCTCTCTGGCCATTCCAAAGCTTCCGTCCTTGAGGGCCGCACCTACGTCCTCGGAGGTATACCCCACCAGGGATACCTCATAGTCGTGGATGGCCCCCGCGCTGTTCATGGCTACGGCACTGATAATCCCCCGTTCCATCAGGTCTATTACCAGCGGCGACAGGCCGCACTTTATCACGTGTGCGCCCATGGCCATCACCACCGGCAGCCGTTTCCTGTGGGCCTCTGCAATGGCCTTGATAACCTTCATTAGAGACTCTGCTGCCAGGGTCTTCGGTAAGGAGCCTAAGAATTCATCAAAATCATCAGGTGGAGGAATTGGTTTTGCAAACTGCTGGATGTTCGCAAGGCCTTTCCTTTTTTTTATGGAATAAGTCTTCAGACCAGCCAGGTTTAAGGGTTTACCCAGCTTTTTTCCAGCCGCCTTGCCCGCCCCTTTTGTGTTCATGAGAATACCTCTTCCAGCTTCTTTGATAATACGTCGAGTCCGCTTGTAATCCTCATCTCCACCCTTAGGGAGAGTATGAGTTTCCTCCACGCCTGATTCGGCGTAGCATTTATTTTTACGAAATCCTTTTGTGTCGTAACAATTGCGTCAACCCCAAGTTTTGACGCCTCGCTGTCTATCGCTGCAAGCTCGTTTCTGCCGTAATGATGGTGGTCGGGGAAGTCCTTGAATCTTACTATGTCTGCACCCAGGAGCCGGAGTGTCTTTTCAAAGGATTTCGGGTTACCGATCCCACAGAAGGCATAGAGTCTTTTGCCTCTTAGCCAAGGGGTTTCAAGGCATCGTCCCGTCGCGTCTTCGAGGTGTAAGGGATGGTGAACGGCCTCTAAGACCGGTATGTGGCTGTTTATTTCATCGAGGTGTTTCTTTGTGGTTTGTATCTCTTGCGGCCTGCACAGGTCCGTGCGGGATAATATTATCAGGCTTGCCCTTTTGAGACTGGATAAAGGTTCTCTTAGTATGCCGGCCGGTACCAAGCCGCCATTTCCGAAGGGTTGCATGCCGTCTATTACCACGATATCCAGGTTTCTGGCGAGCTTCCAGTGCTGGAAGCCGTCGTCCAGCAGCAGGCAATCCGGGCTGTAATTCTTCAGGGCCTCTCTGGCGCTGGAGAGTCTGTCTTTTCCCAGTAAAACGGGTACGCTTGGAAGCCTTTTCGACAACTCTAGATACTCGTCATTTACTCGATTCCCCCCCACCTTCATTCCGGCGTAGCCTCTACTCAGTATAGCTACCTTTTTGCCCCTGTCCAGAAGGAATTTTGCCAGGAACTCCAGAAACGGCGTCTTTCCCGTGCCGCCCACGGTGATGTTTCCCACGCTTATCACCGGTACCGGGAGTTTTACGCTCCGGAGCATGCCGTATCGGTATAGAAGTTCCCTGAACCTGAGGAGTGCACGGTAGAGATACGAAGGTGGAGAGAGCAGCAACAGGACTAGAGAAGGAAACGTCCCCTTCCTTTCCTCCCTGATGATGGAGAGATAAAGACTCCTCAACTTCTGTACCACTTCTGGACCATGGCCCTTTCTTCACTTAAGGGGTACAGACCAGTATGCGTGGTCAATAAACTGCTTCCAGGAGCTGTATTTGTCGGAGCCCAGCTTCAGAGTAATAATGGGACTGTGTTTCGGCACGAAGGGCCTGCGGATCAGCCTAAGGCCCGCCTCTTCCGGGGTCCTGCCCCCCTTCTTCTTATTACACTCGGTGCAGGCGCAGACTATGTTTGTCCAGGTGGCCTCACCACCTCTGGCCCTTGGTGTCACGTGATCAAGGCTGAGTTCTGGAGTTGGGAACCTCTTGCCGCAATACTGGCAGCAGTTGCTGTCTCTGGCAAAGATGTTTCTTCGGTTAAATTTCACACCCCACGCAGGTCTGTTCTCATAGAACAAGAGGCGAATTATTTTTGGCACTTGTATGCTTATAGAGACGGTCTTTATCCAGCTTAGCCCGTCGTCGTCTTCCTCCGGTAGTCCGAGATTCGACTTGAGCAGAGATACGTCCTGCCAGCTATCCATGTTATACGAATTGAATCTTCCGCCGTCTATGGATATCACTTCCGCGGAGTTCTTGTATAACAGGGTGATAGCGCGCTTGGCACTGACGACGTTCATTGCGATAAAGAACTTATTCAGAACCAGAACGCTTGAATCTAACGATTGTGCCCTTTCCATAATCTGCTCTATGTCTTTCCTATTTCCTCAACGATCATGTCACCCACCTCTTGAGTGGTGGCTCCCATTTTGCCTGCCCCCAGGCCCTTCAGCCGGGTGGAGATTACCTTTTTCACGGCCTCTTCTGCCTCCCTGGCTGCCCGTGTCTCTCCCAGATAGTCGAGCATCATGACGCATGCACCGATGGCCGCCAGTGGGTTAGCGACGTTTTTCCCGGCATACTTAGGTGCCGAGCCTCCTATAGGCTCAAACATCGAGACTCCCTCCGGATTTATGTTACCGCCAGCAGCCACGCCCATTCCTCCCTGAATCATCGCCCCGAGGTCGGTTATTATGTCGCCGAACATATTGTCCGTAACAATCACGTCGAAGCTTTCAGGATTTTTTACCATCCACATACACGTGGCGTCTACATGGGCGTAATCGGTGGTTATTTCAGGGTATTCACGAGCCACTTCTTTAAATACCCTCATCCACAGGTCGTGCGCATAGTTCAGTACGTTCGTCTTGCCGCAAAAGAGCAACTTCTTTGCCTTGTTTCTTTTTTTGGTCAGCTCAAATGCATAACGCACACAGCGCTCAACGCCCATCCGGGTGTTGACCATCTCCTGTATTGCGACCTCTTGCGGCGTCCCTTTCCTGAGGAAACCGCCGGAGCCAATGTAAAGCCCTTCTGTATTTTCCCTTACCACTACAAAGTCAACGTCATCAGGCGTCTTGTCCTTTAGCGGACAGTCAGCGCTGCGGTAGAGTTTTACCGGCCTAAGGTTTATATACTGGTCCAGTTCAAAACGTATTCTTAACAGCAGCCCTCGCTCCAGGATGCCCGGGGCCACCTCAGGGTGTCCCACGGCGCCCAAGTATATTGCGCTAAAACCCTTAAGTTCCTCTAAGATATTGTCCGGCAGGGTTTCGCCTGTCTTTAAGTAACGGCCTCCCCCCAGATCGTAATGTTTTAATTCGTATTTGAAGCCTCTTTTATTACTGACAGCCTTAAGGACTTTCAGCCCCTCCCGGATCACCTCCGGACCTATTCCGTCCCCTGGTATTACCGCTATTCTGTGCACTTGTCTTGAGATTAGTCCTTGTTATTGAGGAATCATTAAGCTGTTAATTTTAATAAGATTGGGCGATATTTTCAAGCAAAATTGCGTGTTGGACGGCACATATGGCGTTATACGTGGGTGACTCCCCCTGGCAGTTGACAGGGTTTTGGGGGTGTGTTAAGATTCTTTTAATATCTAAACGCGGAGGACATCGGGTGAATGGCAGGCGCTATGCCGAGGTAATTGTTAATGCGCCTATTGGTAAAACACTTCATTACAGTGTGCCGGACACCCTATCGGCCGAAATTGACGTGGGCAGGCGTTTAAAGGTACCTCTCGGCAGCAGGCTGGTGAGCGGTTACTGCGTGGGCCTATCATCAGACTCTCCCTCCGGCATCCCGGCAAAAAAGATTAAGGACGTGGCAGAGGTGCAGGACAGCTTTTTAGCCCTGGAACCGGCCATGCTCCGCCTCACCCGACAAATCTCCCAGCGTTACCACTGTCCCTGGAGCGATGCCCTTGAGGTAGCACTTCCTTCCGCCGTAAAGAGGGGACACAGGGCAAAGAAGGTAATGGCTGTAAGACTTGCCAGGGGACGCGATGAGGCAGCGGCTGAACTGCCGAGGCTGAGTAAAAGGGCCCCCATGCAGGCAAAGGCCCTTCGGGCGCTCCTTGAGGCCGAGGACGGGATTACGCCTCGTGAGCTTTCTCACCTGAGCGGCTGCAGTCCTTCAAGCATACGCGCCCTGACAGGACGTAAATTAGTAGAGTATTATGAGTTGTCTCCCCGTGAAGACAGTCTCGCCAAAGGACGTACTTCTAAATCTCCACATCCACCTTTTATCCTTACCGCAGAGCAAGAGTCGGCGCTGAACCTTATAAAGTCAAAGCTGGCGGAGAACAAATTCGGCGTGGTGTTACTCCAGGGAGTAACCGGCAGCGGCAAGACGGAGGTTTATTTGCAGGCTATCAACGAGGTTATCCGAAAAGACCTGGGCGCCATTGTGATGGTGCCGGAGGTCTCGCTGACACCTCAGACCATTGAGCGATTTGGCGAGCGGTTTGACAACGTGTCCGTACTGCACAGCTATCTCACGGGGGCGGAGCATAATGCCCAGTGGCAGTCAATAAGAGAGGGCATTTCTCAGGTGGTTATCGGTGCGCGTTCTGCCGTCTTTGCGCCTTTTAAGAAAGTGGGGTTGATTGTAATTGACGAGGAGCACGAGTCAACCTATAAGCAGGACAATTCTCCCCGCTATCACGCCCGTGACGTGGCCATTATGAGGGCAAAGGAAGAGGGCGCGGTGGTTATACTTGGTTCGGCGACGCCTTCGCTGGAGAGCTACTTTAACGCCGTGCTCGGTAACTACGACAGGGCAGTCCTGACCAAACGGATAGGAGACAGACAGATGCCGCCCGTCGAGGTGGTGGACATGAGACAGGAATTCCACGTGGGCAGGGCGACACGGCTGCTTTCGCACCGGCTGGAGCACTACATGCGGCAGAGTTTGTCCAAAAAGGAACAGATAATTCTGTTCCTGAACAAGAGGGGGTTTTCGCCCTTCATAAGTTGTCAGAGATGCGGGTATGTACTCAAATGCAGCAGATGTGATGTTGCCCTGACCTATCATAAGAGGTATCATGTTGCCCTCTGTCACTATTGTCATTGGGAAGCCCATCCGCCGGAGGAGTGTCCCGACTGCAAGGGGCCGAAGATGAATTATTTCGGTCTCGGAACGGAGAGGATAGAAGACGAGATAAACAGACACTTCCCTGAGTATAAGACGATGAGGATGGACAGCGATACGATGAAAGGGCGAGACGTCCACGAAAAGGCCTTCAGGGCGCTGAAGAACGGTGAAGTGGACATCCTGATAGGGACTCAGATGATAGCGAAGGGGTTTGACTTTCCCAACGTAACGCTGGTCGGGGTCATATCGGCAGACACCATACTCAATCTGCCGGACTTCCGTGCATGTGAGAGGACATTCCAGTTACTCTCCCAGGTAGCGGGCCGTACGGGCAGAGGTCCAAAGGGCGGCAGGGTGGTGATACAGTCCTTCAGCCCAAACCAATATGCTATCGTTGCGGCAGCTGCGCACGACTACGAGGGTTTTGCGGACAGGGAACTGGAGTACAGACGGTCTCTCGGCTATCCACCCTTTGGTGCGATGGCCAGAGTAGTCTTTAGGGGGAGGAACGAGGATTCGGTTCGGAAAAGGGCATTTCAGGTCGCAAAAACAGTGCAGGAGGTCGGCAGTGGTAACGGGCATAGGAGGGAGGTGCTTGGTCCGGCTCCGGCGCCCGTATCCAGGATAAGAAACAATTACCGCTGGCACCTCACCATTAAGGCGTCTTCCCACGATGCCCTAGCGGATGCGTTACGGAAGACAGATGCCGGTACCATTGGCGGTGTGAGGGGAATTATAGACGTGGATCCTTATAATATGTTGTAATGTAAATTTAATTGGAGAATAAAAAATATGACACTTGACGGCGGCGCCAACGGCTACGATGCGGAGACCTTCTTTGGCCAGAGGGGAGGCATAACCTACAACGATTTTATCCTGCTCCCGGGCCATATAGACTTCGGTGTAGATGAGGTGGAACTGGACACCAGACTTACCCGGAATTTGAGGCTGAAGAAACCCATCGTCAGCTCTCCGATGGATACGGTAACGGAGTCGAAGATGGCCGTCCACATGGCCCTTCTGGGTGGTATAGGCATTATCCACTACAACAATACGATAGAGGAGCAGGTAAGACACGTAAGGACCGTCAAGAGATTCGAGAACGGCTTTATTACAGAGCCGGTGGTGCTCCGGCCCGATAACACCATTGCCGATGTGTGCAGGATCAAGGAGATTTATGGTTTCTCAGGCATACCCATAACCGAGGACGGTACGCTGGGTTCCAAGTTGGTGGGCATAGTTACCCAAAGGGACATAAGTTTTGAGACCGACACCACCAAGAAACTCAGTGAGGTGATGACTACAGACGTTATAACGGCCCCGGTTGGCATAACGCTGCAAGAGGGCAACAGGATACTCAAGCAGTGTAAGAAGGGCAAGCTCCCCATAGTTGACGGCAAGGGACGACTTGTGTCGCTGATGAGCAGGACGGACTTGTTGAAGAACGAGGATTTCCCCCACTCCTCCAAGAATGAGGCAAAACAGCTCTTGGTGGGTGCTGCTATATCCACGAAGGAGGCGGATAAAGAGAGGTTGGATGCGCTGGTGGATGCCGGGGTGGACGTAGTTATTATTGACGCATCCCAGGGGGATTCCGTCTTTCAGATTAACATGGTGAAGTATGCAAAGAAGAAATATCCCCGCCTGGAGGTAATCGGGGGCAACGTGGTGATTGCCAGACAGTGCAAGTCCCTGATAGATGCTGGGGTGGATGCGCTCAGGATAGGTATGGGCAGTGGTTCCATATGCATAACCCAGGAAACCTTGGCGGTGGGGAGGGCCCAGGGTTCGGCCGTATATCACTGCGCAAAGATCGCCCGGAAACACGGCGACATACCCATAATTGCCGATGGCGGCATATCCAATCTCGGCCATCTTACCAAGGCCCTGGCCCTCGGGGCCAGTTCCGTGATGTTGGGCGGAATGCTTGCCGGCACCAGCGAGACGCCGGGTGAATATTTTTACGAGGCCGGGGTCAGGCTGAAGAAGTATCGCGGTATGGCGTCCTTTGAGGCTATGGGGGCTGGTGGAGCCAAGAGATACTTTTCGGATGAGGATAAGATCAAAGTGGCACAAGGTGTGACGGGTGCAGTAGTTGACAGAGGTTCTGTTGTAGACCTGGTTGAATACCTGGCGCAAAGTCTTAAGCACTCCATGCAGGACCTGGGGTGCAGGACTCTGGACATCCTACATAAGACATTGTATAATGGCAACTTAAGGTTTGAGGCAAGAAGTTCGTCTGCCCAGACGGAAGGCGGTGTACACGGGCTATATTCATATAAAGACCCTCATCTGGGCCTCTTTAAACAGGTTATGGACCGAAGAGAACTGTAACGCCTTTATAACCGGGACCTCCGCAGGACGGCCTGAAAATGCCGTTCCGGAGCGTTGAAGCCGGGAGGAATCTGGTAGTCCAACTTTTTTGTTGACAAACGGGACTATTTCCGTATTATATGCTACCTTCTTGGTCTTATGATAAAACCCCCTTCATTCAGTGAGTAAGAAGGCAGGGTGATTCCGTTTAAAAGTAAAGTATTGTTTTAAGAGTTAGGGGAGAGGTATCTAAGAGAGAGGTATCTTAGAGAAAGGAGAGAGGGTTAAGATGAAGAGATTTGCAACATTTGCCTTCTGTGCTGCTTTCCTGTTTGTAATGGGTTTCAGCAGCATAGCCACAGCTGATGAGCAGGCGGTGTCTCTGGATGTTATTGTAATTGCTCTGGGCAATGCCCCAATACAGAATGCGACCGTTACTGTAGGGGATAAGGAAGAAACCACTTTGAATAATGGTTGCTGCAGCTTTACTCTTCCTCCCGGAAGTTATACTATATGCGCCAAGGGAGCATGGGGTGGAATGAGCGGCGAAAAGTGTCAGGACGTAGTTCTCAGAGGTGAGAAGCGGTTTGTCGTCCTTGAGCTGTTCCAGAAGATAGAGTCGGTTTGGGACTGATTATCAGAAAATAGGTTATTTTGGAAAAGGCTCCAGGGTCACTACCTTGGAGCCTTTTTTGTTAGCTTTCCTATGAGATCTCCGTCGTCAAGCTTATAGAGCGACCCCAAGCCCTTCCTTTTAGTAAGCCTTGCCGTGTAAGCGATGACGTCGTCTTTTTCCAGCCGTAGTATCTGCTGCTGATATTCAGGTTTGAAGAGGACCAGCACCTCAGGCTCCTTTCCGATCTCAAGGCTTAGCCTCAGCGTATTCCAGTCGTACTGTGAAATAGCCCCGAAAGCGACGGCGCTGTACCATTTTACGTATTTCTCGTTGTATTGCTGCTCCCAGAGCTCGTCCTGTTCATCTGAGCTTAACGTGCTTTGCGAACCGAACAATGCATCAAGTTCATTTATCGTAACGTCTACAAATTTCTTATCCCCCTCTGCCAGTTTCGGGAATGGAACGTCTCTGGGAGAAGGTACTTTTCCCAGAGGTACTTCTACCAGTTTCTTAGATGTTTTCTGCTTATCTGTGGGTGTTGATTTGAGATCGGTCCAGGCCAGATGGTCTTCTTTGTTATACAAACGGTCAAACTCCGTGCGGTATGAGTTTATGACGGACGAGTCGCCAATAAGGACGACGTTATCGTGGCTGTACTTTGGGGCTTTATTTGTCCAGTCGTAGGTGCCGGTTATCAGTAATTTACCGTCAAAGACGGCAAAGTTATTGTTCATGTGTCCGCCGGCCTCGCCGTTAAGCGCCTTTATCAGAAACCCTTCCTCTTTCAGATGTGTTATCAAGGAGGATTTGGGGCGAGCGGACTGGTAGTCTACGACCATCCTTATTTCTACACCACGGGTCTTTGCGTCCGTAAGTGCCTGGATGAGTTCACCGGAACCCAGGTCGGAGATGGCCAGGTCTATACTGCCGCTGCAGCCGTTTATGCTGTTGATGAGGCGTTCTTGTATGTCGTTGTCAGGGGAGAATATTACGTCCGTCTCCCCATAACAGGCGGTAGAAAGCAGGCAGGAAATATATACTTGCAGGAGAAGGTTTTTAAATCTCGATATGTTCATGGTAAGAAGAGGGCATAAAAATCACTCTTCACCCTTGGTCTTACCTTCCCACACCTCCAGAAATCTCCGGCAGATATCTATGTTTGAGACCATCCCCACAAGCCTCCCGTTTTCAATAACGGGCAGGGTATGGAAGCCGTGTTTTTTCATAAGCGATATGGCGGCCACCAAGTCACCCTCTTGGTCTATGGTGACGACGTTTTTGGTCATTACGTCCGCAACCTTTAATTTCGCCAGGTCCCTTACGTCTTTTGCGCTGATGTCCAGTGCACCGTAATCCTTTATAAAGTCTACGTTGCTGAGCATGGGGAGGAAGTCCGGACTGAAGGTGTTAAGGATGTCGGTGATAGAAAGAATGCCGACCACACGCCTCTTGGTGTCCAAAACAGGGGCGGCCCAAATCTTATTGGAAATAAATGCTGAAGCCGCCTTTTGGATTCCATCTTCGGGACTTAGAATCACCACGTCTTTTGTTAAACAGTTCTTGACTTTCACACAAAGCTCCTCTTCTGTCCGAAAACCCGGTAGGAAAAAAGCGGTGAAATTTTCGCAACAATATACCACAAAGGGCCGGCATTTTCAAAGGATTATTGCCGGTGACGGCCCAATTTCAACCGGGTTTTTTGCCGTAGGCACTAAGGGCCTTTGGCAGGGTGTCAAGGACGTCCGTGGCTATTAGCGAGAATTCTCCCGTAACCTTGCTTGCCATGTCTCCAGCAAGTCCGTGGAGATATACCCCAAGCCTGGCAGCCTCAAAGGCTGAGGCCCATCTTTGGGCCCAAAGACCTGCGATTAGGCCCGTTAATACGTCGCCCGTACCGGCCGATGCCATCCCCGGGTTGCCTGTCGTGCACTCATATAATTCATCTCGATG
>MHZB01000012.1 GCA_001828605.1 Planctomycetes bacterium RIFCSPLOWO2_12_FULL_50_35
AAGCTCCCCAGCCAGGACTCGAACCTGGAACCAAGCGGTTAACAGCCGCCTACTCTACCATTGAGCTACTGGGGAATTTTATTCTATGCTGTAAGTAAGATTCTAGAATATTATACCTGAAAAGAATTGGATTTCAATTATGAGGCCTTTGAGCACCTTTAAATTATTCCCCTCCCTTGATGGGAGGGGGAAGGGGGAGGGTGATTATCCTACTCGTTAAGTCTGCCTAGTATAGAAAGATACAAGGTAAGAGTCCTACATCACCCCCACCCTGCCCTCCCCCCTCGAGGGGGAGGAAAATTAAGTCTTAGCCTCGTAAAATTGTACTTTTGCAGAGAGGTTTCAGTACAGAATTATGAGAGAAATTATGGGTGATGTCTTTCGGTGAAAATCCTTCGGCTCATCCCGGTTATCCACCCCCAGTGCAGGACTATATGGGCTATTACGAGTACGACAAAGGCGACGGCCACCCACTTGTGGTAGGTGACCAGCGTGTGGCGGTCAATGCCCAGAAATGTGTCTTGTTCCATGGGGCCTCCTCGCCCGCCTCTGTACTCATAACCCCTCTCAAGTATCCATCCCTGTATGATACCCGAGAAGAGCAGAAACAGGAGAAGCAAAGACTGAACGGCATCCACCACGTAGTTAATCGTTGGCTTATTCATTATTAATTGATTGAGGCCCCTGAAAAAGTGTCGCTTTACAGGGTTCAAGTAACAACCGCTCTTTAAAAGTAAGGACTCGGACACCGTGTCTTCACTTACTTTTCTATCCTATGGTAACTTTTTTTGTTCCTCTCTTTAGTCAAAGGGACGAGCGGCTTTCGCGGAGTGTGCCTCTTTTGTTGCAGCAGGACCATCTTAAGGAGGGGTGGGCTAACAGTGGAAGTCAGCATCGCTGCCATAATAAAGGCAGAGAATATAGCGTCATCAAGCACTCCTATGCTCCTGCCTATACTGGCAAGGATTGTAGTTATCTCCAGTTTAGGTATCATGGCAATGCCGACAGCCAGGCGGTTTACTCCCCTTTCCACCGGACATACACTGCAGAAGAACATCCCCAGGAAGGAGACACCTGTTACAGCAAAACCCAGAAATACGGCATTTATGTCCAGAAAGATTTCCCATCTTACTAGGGCTCCCGCCCACACAAATAATATAGGTACTAATATCATATAAGCCGGCCTGACTATCCACTCTATACTGTATTGCCTGCCATCGGAGTCCCTCAATCTCACATTCTGGAAGAGTAAGCCTGCCCCAAAGGCACCTATTACGGCATGCATACCAATAGACTCTGCCAGAAAGGCTAAAAGAAGACACACTGCGGCAATAACAGAGAACTTTAAACCTTCAGGAACCCTTCTGGTAATAAATTCCCCAAGACCTTCACTATATACCAGGCTGGTTATAATAATGGCAGAGATAAAGAAGGCAATAATGCCCATGGTGGCAATCACACCCAGCACATGGATACTGCCTCTAGTGATGATACCGCATGCAATCCCAAAAACAAGCAGGGTAACTACGTCTGCAAGAAAGGAAGCCCCGATTACTATCCGCCCCTCCAGGGTATTTAGTGCGTTTAACTCTTCCAGTACCTTTACCTTTATTCCTACACTGGAGGCACAGAGTATAATGGACAGAAGTACCTTTGTGCCAAGTGTAGCGTCGGGGAGTAAGAAATGGCCCACCAGAAACCCTAGCCCGGCAGGGGCTATAATAGCTCCCAGGGCCACCAGGACAGCAGAAACCCCTGCTTTCAGCATCGCTCTGGGATCCATATTCAGACCAACGTTCAACAAGAGGGTTAAGGCCCCAAAGTCTGCCAGAACCTTTAAGAAAGGCATTACCCTGAGAAAATTAAAAAAGTCCCACCCACTTAAAAAGTAGATATTCCCTAATAACATACCTGTCACTAATTTCCCCACTACCTTGGGAATGCCCAGCCTTTTGGCCGCTTCACCTCCTGCCTGGGCGGCCACAAGGATAATGGCTACTGCCAGAAATATATTTTCGGCCGGGTCCGTGTGCCATATCTGCCAGGGGGATACTTCGCCTCCTATCACCTCTTCGGGAGATGTCTGTGGAACAACTACTGTTTCTGTACCTGCCGGTATACTACCAGGAGGCGTTTCCACTTCCCCCGGCCCCTCATCGGGAGTAAGGCGCGGTTGTTCCTCACCAGCGGTAGCGGTTAGTGTCTCCTTATCAGTTATGGTTGGGGGACGTTCTTCCACTGTAATTGATGGGACAGATTCTCTATAGGGAGTAGCCACAGAAGGTTCTGCCTCTAAGACCACAGGCGCGGACTCCACGTAAGTGGGAGTGGGGATCGGAGGCAGGTCATACGCAGTGGCTGGGAGCGATTCCTTATAATCAGCAGTGATGGAGAGGTATTCCTCGTCCATGGGCACTAAGGTAGACTCTTTTTGTACGAGGGGCGCTTCGCCGTCGTGAGCCACATCTGAATATTTTTTATCAGTAGTAGTCTGTGAAGATTCCGCAACATCAGCGCCTCCCTCCTTGGTGATAATGGCGGGATGTTCCTCATCGGGAGTAGTAGTGGGGAGCGCCTCGCTGGAAATGGGCTCCATTTTACCAGAGGCTACGGGAGACTCACTATCAATGCGAACTACAGGGTGTTCTTGGTCGGTGGCGGGGGCTGGTTCCTTGTCCTCGGAAGGAGGAAGCTCATCTTTGTCGGAGACAAATGGCGACGCCTTGCCAGCCGGTGTCTCGGTAACCCCCTCCGTAACGACAGTTTTATCCTCAGGAGAAACTCCTCTGTCAGTAGTAGCGGCACGAAGGTCTTCCCTGTCAGAGGCTGTTGTAGGAAGCTTTATCGTCTCCGGTTCTTCCTCTTTGGGTACAGGGGATCCCGTTATGTTTTTGACCACTGTCATATCGGCTTCAGAGGAGGCCATTCTGTCGTCTGGTTTAATGGATGGGACGTGGCTGCTCACAAACCCTTATTCCAGTCAGATTCTCAGAGGAACTTCATAAGATGCGTCTAACAAGCTTCTGTATTATGACAGGACATTCGACATAGTATAAGACTTCCATTATCTCGTTGTCAAATAAAAGCGGAAATCGTTTTGGCTGATAATTCAGGGGACACAATACTTATCTTTTATCCGCCTTGGGTCCGGGTTTTTGCCATCGTAACACGCGATCCAGTATCTTTTCAATCTTTTAAATGAACCCTTCACTACCAAGGATGAATTCAGGTATTATGCCCCACAACAGATAGATGGAGCAACTGCCGTAACAACTGCTCCTTAAAAGTAAGTACCCGGAGACGAGATTGCCCCGCTTCGCTCGCAATGACAGGGGATACCAAAGCTACTTTTGCGGAAGCCTCTACTTATTTTTCTTTAATAATGCCCGCCTTCTTGGCCCATGGGCTGTCCGGATATTTTCCCATCAGTTCCCGCCAGACAGCCTTCATGGCGTCCGCCGAGCCTGTGCGTTTATATTCAGATACCCCCAACCAGTAGTAGGCCTCGGGGGCGCAGGCGCACTCCGGGTATTGGTCAACAATTGCCTTGAATTCCTTGCTGGCCTCAGCGTAATTTCCCTTATCGAAGTCAACCTTGGCGATGCCGAACAAGAGCTGGGCCATGAACTCTTTAGGGGGCAGGAAACCTACTGATTCGTGGTGGACGGTGCCGTCGGGTTCGGCTACTATTACGGTGGGTGTCCATACGACTTCAAACTCCTCTGCTAATTCCGTATCCTCACCGACGTGTAATTTGACGGGGACAAAATGAGTGTTTATCAGCTTTGTTACTTCAGTATCGGGATAAGTCTCGGCATCCAGCCGTTGACAACCCCCTCAGTTTGGATGAAAGAAATCAAGGAGCAGGAGCTTCTTCTCATCCTCAGCCATTTCTGAGGCGGCTTCGAAACCTTCTTCCCCCTTTAGCCATTGGATAGACTCTTTTCCCTCTACAACTGGTGTAACGGAGAGTAAGGTTATGCTCGCCAGCATAAACAGGGCGGTAATATATCTCATATCAGCCCTCCTGTGCATAAATAAGGTTTCTGGAAAAGCCGCACCAACCTTAGGAAGAAACGTGGCAGCAAGCTGCCACGCTACACGCTCTTCACTTTACTCAGAATGACAACATGACCGCTGAGAGATTCTTTCAGGGCTCCCAGACACGTACGGAAAACTTATGGGTTAATGTTTGTGGCCGTGACCATGGCCTTCATGGCCGTGGCCGTGACCGTGTCCGTGGCCCTCATGCCCGTGTCCATGGCCCTCATGCCCGTGTCCGTGAGCCTGTGCGGGGCCTCCGTGGCCGCCCTTACCGTGCATGGGCCGAATTATTTCGAGATAGACCTGTTCTGCCGAGAGTTTCTCGTCAAGGATTGGGAGGTACACGTCGTTTTCCTTCTGGAAGTGAGGCATCATTAGGCCCTGGAGTTTGTTTGCGGCCTTTTGGATCTTTTTAATTGTTACGTCGGCTGCTTCCTTGTATACGTCCTTTATCTCCGCCTCCAGCTCGGATATGTACCGCTTTATGTGCTGGTGGTCCAGTTCCATTGTCTTTGTAAACAGCGGATTGTTCATCAGTTGGCCAACCTTTTTGTACAAGTACTTTTCCTCGCCTTCTGCATGGGGAAGGAGTTCTTCCTTGAGGAATTTTATCAGATCTTGCAGCTGCTGCTTTTCCTCAGCACTGAACTTTTGCAGGTTCTCTATATTATTAAAAAAGCCGTGGACTTGTTCCTCCAACGCCTTGTGATGGTCCCTTATCGGGTCTGTTGGTCTTGCCATTCGTTAGATTCCTCCAATGCTTCTGTTAAGAATTAGTCCTGGAAATCTGCGGCACTGTCTGACTGTTAGTTTACTGTTTCTTCCGTTGCATTCTCGACGGCAGGACCGTTTAGGTAATCAATGATTCTGGACAATTCCTTTTTCATGTCCTGTCTTGAGACTATCATGTCAAGGAAGCCGTGTTCCAAAAGAAACTCCGCCGACTGGAAGTCGGGCGGGAGGGTCTTCTTTATGGTCTGCTGGATGACCCTGGGGCCTGCGAAGCCTATCAATGCCCCTGGTTCAGCTATAATTATGTCCCCCTGTGATGCGTAGCTTGCCATAACGCCGCCCATGGTAGGGTCGGTGAGTATTGAGATGAACGTGCCGCCGGCGTCGTGGAGGCGGGAGATGGTCGCATTGGTCTTCGCCATCTGCATGAGAGAAAACATCCCTTCCTGCATCCTTGCACCGCCGCCGGAGCCAGAGATAATTATCAGGGGCAGTCCCGTCTCAGCGGCCTTTTCAGCTGCTCTGGCAATTTTTTCGCCCATTACGGATCCCATGCTCCCCATGATAAAGTTGGAATCGGTAACACCGAATACTATCTTCTTACCCTCTATACTGCCCAGGCCTACCACCGCGGCCTCGTTCAGGCCTGTTTTCTTTTGCTCCTGTGCGGTCCTTTCGCTGTAGCTTATGCGGTCTTTAAACTCTATTGGGTCTGCCGGGTGCATATCCGCCCATAATTCCTCGAAAGAGCCCTTGTCCAGGGTTATTTCTATCCTCCTTCTGGCAGAAATACGGAAGTGATGGTTGCATTCGGGGCAGACGTCAAGCCTTTCCTCCATGGCCTTCTTATACACAAGGCCCTTGCATGCATCACAGCGTATCCACAGGCCGTCAGTTATTACCCCTTTTTTCTTAAGCATTTAACTCCTCTCTATGGTCAATCTCTATCTCTCGTTAGGGAGGATGCAGCGTGGGAGCTTGCTCCCACGATTTGAAACAAACGTGCCAGCAAGCTGGCACGCTACATCTCTACCGTTAACTTGGATGCCTCCTGGGCAAGGCGCCGCAGATTTCTTACCGCCCGAGCAGGGTCTGGCGCCTTGAATATAGCAGATGCAGCCGCTATGATGTTCGCCCCCGCCCCGGCGGCCTGGGCTACGTTTTCCTCAGTTATACCTCCGTCAATCTCTATATCGAGGCCCTCGGGAGCCATCTCCCTCAGGTGTCTCAGCTTCGGCAGCACTTCGGGAATAAACTTTTGACCTGCAAAACCCGGGTTTACAGACATTATCAACAGCATGTCAACCTCCTCCAGAAGTTCCTCCACTCTCCCAGGGTGTGTAGGGGGGTTAAGTGAGATGGCAGCCCGAAAACCGGCCTCCCTGGCCAGGCGGATTACCTCCCTGGGGTCGTCCTTGGACTCTATGTGAAATTCAAAGATGTCCCCCTCATTTGCCACCTCCCTGAAGGGCTTTATGAACTTGGAGGGGTGTTCGACCATCAGGTGAAGTCCCATGGGTACCCTGGCAATCTCCTTGAGTCCTTTTACTATGAATGGACCCATTGTCAGATTGGGTACGAAGTGGCCGTCCATGATGTCCACATGGATTAGGTCTACACCGGCGTCCTGGACCCTGTTTACTTCTTCTTCCAGCCGCAAGGGGTTGGCCGCCAGTATGGAGGCTGCTATTTTTATTTTCAATTGATACTATGCCTTTTCTCTAGAATTACCCGGCGGTTACGGCCATTTGGGCCTTCTTTGCATACTCTTTCTTGTCGGTAAGCGCGGCGATGCCGGGAAGTTCCGTACCCTCCAAAAGCCTCAGAAAGGCCCCGCCGCCGGTTGATATATACGAGACGCTGTGTGTCTCTCCGGCCTTGTGCAACGCCACGTCAGTGTCGCCTCCGCCGACTATTGTCAGCGCATGGGACTTGGCTATGGCTTCCACCATGGCGTAGGTGCCGCGGCTAAAGGCATCCATCTCAAACGCACCCATTGGGCCGTTCCACAGTATGGTCTTCGAGTTGTTAATGGCCTCCAGAAAGAGCGAGGTACTCGCAGGACCAATGTCCAACCCGTACCAGTTGGCGGGTATCTCCTGGTAGGTCACTATCTTGGTCTCTGCGTCTGCGGCGAATCTCTCGGCAACTACAAAGTCTACCGGTAGGTAGAACTTTATGCCCGATGCGACGGCCTTTTTAAGGATGCTGTTTACCTCTCCTATCATATCCTCTTCCACCAGCGACTTACCAATCTCGTGGCCCTGGGCCTTCAGGAAGGTAAAGGCCATGGCGCCGCCGATAATTATCTTGTCAACCCGCTCGGCAAGATTCCTTACAATCTTTATCTTGTCCGATACCTTCGCTCCCCCAAGAATAGCCGTCACGGGACGCAAAGGGTTATTCACGGCCTTTTCAAAGTAATCTATCTCCTTCTTGACTAGAAAGCCTGCCGCCGAGACGGGTACGCACCCCGTTATGCCCACCATTGAGGCATGGTTCCTGTGACAGTTGCCAAAGGCGTCCTGAATAAATACATCATAGGGAGACCCCAGGGCCTTTGCGAATTCCGGGTCGTTCTTCTCTTCCCCGACGTGGAACCTGAGGTTCTCAAGCAGCACCACATCCTGGGGCTTCATCTTATCTACAATTTCCTTTACCTTTTTACCTATGCAGTCCTCTACAAAAATAACCTCCTTGTCCAATAACCTAGACAGTCGCTTGACCACTGGGCGGAGGCTAAATTCCGGCGTGCGCCCTCCCTTGGGCCTGCCAAAGTGTGAGGCAATGATTATCTTCGCCCCCCCATCCAAGAGATAGTTTATTGTAGGTAGGGTTGCGCGAATGCGGGTGTCATCGGTAATGTTGCCGTGCTCGTCCAGGGGCACGTTGTAGTCCGTACGCACCAGCACTTTTTTATTTCTTACATCAATGTCCTTGATGAAGAGCTTGTCCATTATATTGAAACCTCCGAAAAGGCTCCAGACGTCATTCACGCGAAAGCGGCCGTTGTCCCCCTGATTAAACCAGGGATGGATTCCGCATTAAATGCGGAATGACATATACTTTGGAACCTTTGAAAGATTAAGACTTAGAGACTACTACTTATAGACTGGCAAAGAGTTCCGTCAGCTCCACCATTCTCTGGGAGAAACCCCACTCGTTGTCGTACCACCCCATTACCTTCACAAGGTTGTCCCCTACGACGTAAGTGGAAAGGGAGTCGAATATGCAGGAATGGGGGTTGCCTATAATATCGGACGACACGATAGGCTCGTCGCAGTACTCGAGAATCCCCTCTAGCGCACCCTGGGACGCATCCTTCATGGCCTTGTTTACGTCTTCTCTGGTTACCTTATTTTTCAATGTAGCCACAAGGTCTGTTATGGAGCCGTCTACAACGGGTACCCTCAGGGCTATACCGTCCAGCTTACCATTAAGCTCGGGTATCACCTCTCCTATCGCCTTTGCGGCACCGGTGGTAGTGGGGATGATGTTGACCGCTGCGCTCCTGGCCCTGCGAAGGTCACTGTGTATCAGGTCGGACACCTTCTGGTCATTTGTATATGCGTGGATGGTGGTCATAAGGCCCTTTTCCACCCCGAATTTGTCGTTGAGCACCTTTGCCATTGGGGCAAGGGAGTTAGTGGTGCATGAGGCGTTGGAAATGATTTTATGTTCGGGTCTCAGGGCCTTGTTATTTACACCGATGACTATTACTGCGTCCAATTTGTCCTTCGGCGGGGCAGAAAGGATCACTTTCTTTGCCCCTGCCTTGATGTGCTTTTCACATGCCTCCCTCGAGGTGAATATACCGGTGGACTCTATTACTATATCCACACGAAGGTCCTTCCACGGCAGGTTCGCAGGGTCTTTTTCCTGGATAAGCTTTACATCTTTTCCGTTGACAGATATGGCATTTCCCTTAGCATCTACGGTGCCTGGAAATCTACGGTGGACAGAGTCATATTTTAGGAGAAAGGCAAGGGCCTTGGAATCTGCAAGGTCGTTTACGGCAACCACCTCTATGGAAGGCCTCTGAGCCATAGCCCTAAAGACTATCCTGCCGATCCTTCCAAAACCGT
>MHZB01000013.1 GCA_001828605.1 Planctomycetes bacterium RIFCSPLOWO2_12_FULL_50_35
TCAAAGAAGATGATTGTATCGTACTTTCCGTGCACATTGGTTCCAAGGCGTCTAATAACATCCTCCGCCATGACCCTGTACAGTCGCGCAGCCTCCTTTGCTCCAAGGGTCTTGGCCAGGCGGGTCTTCACCTTGCCCGGCTCCGGATATTTTACGAATATCATAAGGACGTCTTCCATGCACACTGCCTCTCTTTATAAAAGAAATCGCTAAAAAACTCTGTATCCATCTTAGGCGGAAAGAATCCCAATGTAGCGTGCGAGCTTGCTCGCACGTGATCGTGGCAGCAAGTTGCCACGTTGCGCACAATTTTCACCTCCGGCGGTTATGAGGGTACCGCAGGGCTTAAGCCCTGCGGTACCCTCCATTACCCATAGTGTCTTCTAAAGCTATCTCTCGCCCTGAAATATCGTCGTATCCGGAAAATAGTCCTTCCAGGCACACCGGGAGGATACCATAATTGGGTATTTGTTCCAGCTTCTTGCCCCTGGGTCTCCCGCGACCGCCTATCCCCGATAAGCAATTGTACGTTCTTGTCGAGGGAAGTCAAAGGTCCTAGCGGTTATTAGATGTGGCAAGTCCTGCGTGTTTTCTTTTTTCCCCCGAGTTGCCTGTATTTATGGTTTGAAAATATCAGGGTATTTAATACGGATTCCATGTTTGTAAGGCACGTCTCAATTTCTTTAGATTCTTTTTCTACGATTGTTCCGTTCTCGATGGACTTAGCGATGCGGGCCGCGCACTCTCCCACATGTACATTGAACTGGACGAGCTGGGTCAGTGTCTCTCTGGGAGTCGAGAAGACAAAATTCCGTTTGTGTACCCCGTAACCATATCTGCTGCATATCTGTTCAAGGATGGGTTTGGTGCCGATGTTTCCCTGTATCCACCTGGCAAGGATGGCGTGGACCTTGTCCAGGAAGTTCTCTTCACCGGTAGCGCTTGGGTTGCCAGGGGTGGGACACGGCCTCATCATCTTGTAGACGTAACCGGCGGAACATCCCACTGCTTTTGCATAGGTTTTAACGCCTGCAACTTCAATTGCAGCTGCTATTGCCTCGTATGTTTCCATTGTTTTGCCCCCTAGTTATTTGGTGAATTTATCTTATTACATGACAATAGTCATCCGAACCGGTTAAAAAAGTACTATATATGAAAATTATCCAGTGCATATAATATTAACAGAGAACATGACAAAAATAAAGCATTTTTGTACTAACAAGTATTTCTGGTTGTGGTATTATTACACGAAGAAAGAAAACTGAGAGCCACTGACCTGGAAGGAGGTGAAATGTTATGCCAGAGAAAGAGACACGAATTCCACAATTGTATGGAAAGATACGCAAACCTCTCCAGCCAGGGGCCTTTACGCTTGACCTGACCCCTGAGCAGCAGGAGAAGCTGGCAAAGTTGTGTAGTGATGCTGGGATAGAAGTGAGAGGATTAGAAGTAGAACTGTTGGAAGGCAAGATAGCTCCGGCAGCCGTCTTGTTTGGCATGGTCGCCTGAGCCGTTGTTGCGCTTTTGGCGTTTAACTTTTACCCAGTGGCTCTCGGTTTCTCACATGCATCTTTCAAGAGGACACATGAACAAATGAGAATGCCAAGGTACATTAAAGAACCCTTTGGGTACACGGTTGCCTTTCCCGATGGAAAGATGGGTCTTTACACGCATGATGCAGCTCCACTTTTGAGAGACGGTATCCGCTACGAAGATATGACGAGATATAAACTGAAGACCCTCAGGGTAGACACGGACTTTCATCTGGGTGCGCCTTTAATAACGTGGATAGAGTTGACGCGCAGGTGCAATCTTCGGTGCAGGCACTGCTTTGTAAAGGCGGGGGAATCCTTGGGAAACGAACTCTCTGCGCAGGAGGTCTACTCACTGCTTGAGGACTTGAAGGAGATGGGGGCCGTAAGTTTGATCTTCAGCGGGGGAGAGCCAATGTCCCGCGAAGACTTTGCCGACATCGTGGGATATGCCTGTGACCTTGGGTTCGTGGTAGGGGTCGCCACCAACGGCCTCCTCCTGACGCAGGAGCGGCTTGACCAACTGCCCAAGGGCGACGAAGACCTGAGGATAAGCGTTAGTCTGGAGGGCGCGGGTCACTACAGCGCCTTACGGGGCGAGGTGCCTTTTAAACAGCTTACGGAGAAGCTCCTGCTGCTGAAGGACGACGGTATCCTCACTGCGGTCATGGCCACCATGTCCAGCAAGAACATTGGCGAACTGAGAACGGTCTTTGATTGGTGTGTTAAAAACAGGATAGTCTTCAGGTCCGTTCAGTTTAGTCCCATCGGCAGGGGTGGAGAGGCCGAGAACAGGGTCTTTATGCTGACCCCGGACGATGTGGAGAAGGCCTCAAGTCTATGGCTGGACGAGACGCTCTTTGAGATGGAGATGAACAAGTCTATAGGGATTTGTGTGGCGAAGATATTTGATTATACCTTTGAACTTGTCTACTCAACCAAGAGATGCAAGGGTGGCAGGTCTATGGCTTACGTCTGTGCGGACGGTGACGTCTACCCCTGTGCCATATGCGTATCTACCGGTACCTTTAAGGCGGGAAATATAAGGGAGAAAAAATTTTCTGAGATATGGCAGGATTCCTTCGGTGAAATAAGGGGTTTTACATGGGAAGACTTTAAGGTCTGTGCAGGGTGTGAACTCTCTAACGGCAATTATTTCTGCACAAACAGGTGCCCTCCCCTTGGACTACGCTACAGGGGCAGTCCGGTTGCGTGCGGGGCGTTACCCATCAACAAGCTGATTTTAAAGAAGAGGACGGAGATGCTTCATCATGCACTCGGCTACAAATAACGTCTGAGGACTGAACCATGAAGATATGCCTCTGCACCAGTCCACATTTAGACCACAATTTCTATTATCAGGCGCATTCAGAGGATTCAAGGATTGTCACCTTGCCCTTTGTACCCTTGGGCCTGCTGTCTCTTGGCGCTTGCGTGGAAACAAGATGCGAAAAAGTGGAAATAATCGACCTGAACAAGCTTGTAAATGGGGCCGTTCCTAATGACCAATGTTTTTACAGGAACGTTGCCGCACTCATTCAAAGACATGGACCGGATATCCTCGGGTTTATGACAGAGGCGGATTCTTACCATCACGTCCTTGCGATCTCAAAGGAATGTAAAAAACTGATGCCTCGGACCACGATTATCCTTGGCGGACCGCACGCCTCAGTAACGGACTATGAAACCCTCAGGAATTTTCCCTTTATAGATTTAATAGTACGGGGTGAAGGGGAGGCGTCAATTGCGGAATTGGTGGAGGGCATCAAAGGAAACAAAGACATCGGTTCAGTAAACGGGATTTCATACAGGTCGGGGAATGGAGACATAACACGGAACGAAGACAGGCCCCTTATTGAAGACCTGGATACCCTGCCGGTACCTGCTTACCATTTATACGACATCTCGCCTACCGACTGCGTGTACGTGGAGGCGGGAAGGGGTTGCCCCCATGCCTGCACCTTTTGTTTCACCGCTCCTTATTGGAAGAGGCAATACAGGGTAAAGTCGCCGGAAAGGGTTATCTCTGAAATGGCACTGCTCCGGGAGCAGTACCATGTCCGCCACCTTAATCTTGTGCACGATCTCTTTACCACGGACAGGAGATGGGTTCGGAGATTTTGCAGCGGCATCCTGGAAAGTAACCTTGGTGTAACGTGGACCTGCAGTTCGAGGACCGATACCGTTGACGGTGAACTCGTCGGTCTGATGGCCCGGGCCGGCTGTAAGGCGATTTACTACGGTTTGGAGGCAGGCTCCAACGAGATGCAGGAGACCGTAAAGAAACGTCTGGATTTGCAAGATGCCATGGACATTATCAGACTGACCATGTCCCACGGCATCGAGGTAACCGTGGGAATAATGCTGGGTTTCCCCCGTGAATCCGAGGCCAGCATCAGAGAAACCACTAAACTCTTCTTTTCCCTGCTGAGGACGGGGGTGCCAAAGGTCAACGTATTTAGGGTCTGTCCCTTCAGGGGTTCTCCGATGCACGAAAACCATAAAGATACCCTATACTTTGATGGGCACTTTCTGGATTTGCCTCTGTGCAGGACGCTCCAGAGGAAGAATCTGGGGTTGATGAGAAGACACCCGGAAATATTCTCAGGTTACTATCGTTATAAGACGCAGCTTGACGACGAAGATTTCCTAAAAGGGATAGACGAGCTTTCTCCCATAATGGGGCTACTGCGTTATCCCATTCTGGCCGTCTTGGAGGGGTCGGGGGACGAACTTGGACTGCTCAAAGAGTGGGCGCGATGGATCCATAACCACAACCGCAGGCATCGTCCGGAAGGACCCTTAACCCACTACGGCACAGTGGAGGAGTTTCTGCTATTTCTAAAAGACATGGTAAAAGGAGGCGGTGGAAAGGAGTACGTCACCGACCTCATTCAGTACGAGACGATAAAGAACGAGCTTAGGAAAGCTGCTGCATCCGCATCGGTGTTATCTGCCGGAAATTCCGGAAAACGGGGGAATGTCCCGAAGGCCGTTCACTTCCCAAAGAAGAGTAAGCATGTAAGGATAAAAAGGTTTAGCTACGACGTTAAAGGGATTATAGAACGGTTGAGATCGGGCAGTATAGGTGATGTAGACAGAAAGAGTTGCTATGTCATGTTCTTTGTAAACGGCTTTGGTGAGCTGAACACCGCAAAGATTAACCGTCATGGAGTCGAATTGATCGGCCTATGTGATGGAAGGCTCTCAATCCAGGATATAGCATCCAAGTTTGTACCCCTTGAGACTCCTTCAGAAAACCAGGTGCAGGAGAATCCCGTAAACGCAGTAAGAAAATTGAGAGAAATGAACGTGATAGAGGAGAAGGCCAATGATCTTCCATGAACAGAACAACCTGAGCGCAAGGGCTTTGGTGGAACGTTTCGGCAGTCCGCTGTATGTGTACGATGCATCCAAGATCAGACAAAACGTGAGGAAATTCAAGGAGATACCCTACGAGAATATTGATATATACTTTGCTTCCATGTGTAACAACAATCCACACATCTTGAGTTTGATGAGAGACATGGGGGTCAAAGTCTTTGTAAACTCTCCCAAGCATCTCCTCATTGCCTATAGGTGTGGATTCCTGCCCCACGATATAGTCTTTACAAGCAGCAATTTAAGCGACAGCGATTTTGATTACGTTATCAGGGACAATGTCATTCTTAATGTTGACTCTTTGGGCCAACTGGGAAAATATGGAATCCGTAACCCTTCTTCCCGGGTTGGGCTGAGGATTAACCCGATAAACTTGTTGATTTCGGACAAAACGAAGAATGTCTTCGTAGGACCCGGGTGCAGGTTAGGCATATTAGAAACGGAGATAGACGAGGCGTTTAGGATTGCCTCAAGGTACGAATTATCATTAAACGGCATACACGTATACTTGGGGACAAACTTGATGGACCTGGATTTCTTCAAAAGGGGCGCAGAAGAGGTGCTGAGAATTGCTCGGAGATTTCCGGAGCTGGGGTACGTGGATTTCGGAGGGGGCTTTGGGGTAAGGTCGCACTTTCAGGAGACCGGATTTGATATGGTTGGATACGGGTTAATGATTTCGGAAAAGATGCGTGGATTTTCTGAGACAATGGGAAGAGACGTAAAATTGATATTGGAACCCGGCAGGGCGGCCATCGCCAATGCCGGCTATTTTTTAACCACCGTGATAGACGTGAAAGACAGACCTGAGAAGATATACATAGGAACTGACGCAAGTGTTGACATCTTTCCGAGACCCCTCTTCTATGAGGATGCCTTTCACGAGATAGCGGTATACGGCAAGAATGCTCAAAAGCCTTGTAACAAATTGGCCGACGTTTGCGGCAACACTACCTACTCAAGAGATTTTATTGGGAGAGATAGATTCCTTCCTGAGGTGGCGGAGGGCGACGTCCTCATAGTGCACAACGCCGGCGGGTACTGCTACTCGGCCATCACGGATTTTCTGGGTAGACTAAGGCCGGCAGAGGTATTGATAGACAGGGGAAGAGCAATACTCATTAACGAGAAGGAGACACCGGAACCCCTGGACGGCCTTCTGTCTCTAATGCATGTCCGGATCTGAGAGCCCTTTTTCGTACGCTACCTTATGAAAGTGGTCTTGGCAACTATATCCTATCCGATCCCTGATATAGACAATTTTAACTATTCTCTGGCCGCTGCATACCTGAAGGCATACGCCACGCGGGAGGGCTCGGAGATAGGGAACGAGGTAGACATTGAGATACTCTTTATGGCTGATGAGGCGAAGGAGAACATTGCACAAAAAATTTGGCAGAAAGTCCCCGAGGTAGTTGGTTTTTCGGTTTATTGCTGGAACATACGCAAGACTCTGGAGGTCTGCCACATCCTGAAGTTAATATTGCCCGGAGTTAAGGTCGTATTGGGTGGAGATTCCGTCTCCGGCATATCAAGGAAGCTGATGCGTCAACACCCGGCGGTAGATATTATCGTGAAGGGTGAGGGAGAAGTTACCTTCTATGAGGTGTTAAAATGCCTCCTTCATCGTACGGACTTAAGGGGCGTGTTCGGAATCACCTATCGCAGAGGGTGGTACATATGCGAGAACGGCGACAGGCCGGTGCTGGAGGCACTGGATGACATACCGTCGCCATTCTTGTCCGGCATCATTAATTTGAAGGACGAGCGCATAAAGGAGCATGTAGCCCTGGAAACCATGAGGGGATGCCCCATACATTGCAACTTCTGTTTCTATCCAAAATATTCCCCCGGCGTACGCTGTTTCTCTATAGAAAGGGTGGAGAAGGAACTAAGGCTTGTCCTTTCTGCCGGCGTAAAGATGCTGTTTTTGATGGACCCTACTTTTAATCTGAATAAGGAGAGGGCCAAGGGGATACTTCGTTTCATTGCAGAGAACAACCGCCACGGAAGTATAGTACATACGGAGATCAAGGCGGAGCTTTTGGATGGGGAACTTGCAGAACTGCTGGCTGCTGCGGGGGTTAGGGTGGTAGAGGTCGGGGTGCAGAGCACAAACTCCAGGGCGCTGAAGACGGCGAACAGGGCTTACGACCTCAAAAAGTTGGGAGATAACGTCCAACTTCTGACTAGGGGAAAAGTGGACGTGATTTTGCAGCTCATAGCCGGACTGCCTGGGGATAACTACGAAAGTTTTAAGAGAAGTGTGGACTGGTGTATCATGCAGAGACCCAGGAGTATAGTGGCCTTCCCATTCTTCCTCCTGCCGGGAACCTATTTTCATAGGCATAGTAAGAGGTACGGGATAAAGGCCGACTCGAACCCAAATTATTACGTGTTTGAAAGCAGAGGGTTTGCGTACGCTGAAATCGTGAAGGCGCTTACTCTGGGGCGTCATACAACCGCAATGTATCACGAGGGTTTTGGCCTCCTCCTCCATTTCTTAGAAAAACACCTTAAGCTGCGTGGTTCAGAGTTTGTTGAAGGATGGAGTCGGTGGCTGGCGGAAAATGACCAAAACCACGACGAGTTGGGCCTGCAGACTTACTATAAGTTGCTTAGACAGTTTTTGGCAGTCTACTCCAGGGAAGAAGACGTTAATTGTTCACTACCCCTGGAGGTGGCGAGATATTGTTATTACATGCAGAAGATGGGTGGTGAACGTTCGACTGAAGGAGTGAACGGCGGAAACGTCCCTTCCGACATGACATTCGTGCGGAGATTCAGTTTCAATATAAATTCATTGTTTGGTTCTGAAAGACTCCCCGAGAAAGACGATACCTATATCCTATTTGCAAAGAGAGACGGATCAGTTTTTTCTTATGCAGTCCCACCGCTTTTTAGAGGGGTATTTAAGAAGGATACCCCAGAGATGGTCGGTGGAGTACGTCTCAATTTACTACATGCCCCTGTTAGATAACCTGAGCCTATAGGGGCGAGGGAACCTCGCCCCTACTCAGCCGCAGCACTTATTATCCGAATCTGGTTTACAGACAATTCCGGGGGTAGTATCGCCTGAGGGGTCAATAACGGCGAAGTGGTTTGAGTAGGGAGGGCGTTTGAGTTTTTCGGCGGTATCCGTACAGACCTCAACCGCCTCTCCTCTGGGGAAGAGATGCCCTTCCTCGTCCATAACGGCCTTATGTGGGCCGAGGTAAACGGCCTTATGGCCGTGGTGCGCGCACTCAGGACGTTTTTCGTACTTATAGCCCCTCACCGTTATGGAGTAAAACCTGCAGTCCTCCACCCCCTTCCAGAAGGTCTTTGAGAGGATT
>MHZB01000014.1 GCA_001828605.1 Planctomycetes bacterium RIFCSPLOWO2_12_FULL_50_35
GCCTTTGCGCTAAGGCCGTCCAGGAAATCATCTACGGGAGATTCTCCACGTGCCGTTGTGTAAAAGACTATCCTATGCAAAGGGTTTTCCTCTCACTAACAATACATCACATATGGCGTACAATCAAGCATAAAATAAATGCTGTTATGGTCCAAAAAGTTTAAGTAAATGGCACTTAGATCTCTGCAAGAATCAAATTGCTGGGCGTTGTCATTCTGGGTGAAGCCTGTAGCGTGCCAGCTTGTCTGGCACGCTAAACGTGCGAGGTAAACTCGCACGCTACATCAGAGATTTGCGCCAGAGGCGGATCCGCCTCTGGTGGACATCCACCTTTGGCGTGACTTCGGTCGCGACGCTCCACTCAGAATGACACCTTCAGTTTTCACCCAGATGGTAATCCTATAAATCCAAGTTCCCTCCACTGACAACTTTCCCTACTTACGTACACGAACAAACACTTGGAACTAAACCAGAAAACTGCTATCCTGCTCTGGTATGTCCCACATACAAATCCTTGCCCCCGACGTTGCCAGAAAGATTTCTGCCGGTGAGGTTATCGAGCGTCCCTCCTCGGTGGTCAAGGAGCTGGTGGAGAACTCCGTAGACGCCGGCTCAACCAGGATAGACGTAGAGTTGGTGGAGGGCGGCAAGGCACAGATTCGCGTGACCGATGACGGTGTCGGTATTGCTCCCGATGATTTGGGCAAGATATTTCTCAAACACGCTACAAGTAAGATTGCCACCGTGGAGGACCTGGAGGCCATAGTAACCATGGGCTTCAGGGGTGAGGCGCTTGCGAGTATCGGAGCAGTATCTATGGCCCGGATAGTATCTTGCGCCAGGGGCGCTGACCGGGGTGCGGAGATTGAGGTGAGGGGAGGAGAGCGCGGGAGGCAAAGATACGTGGGCGCCCCCGAGGGTACGCGGGTGGAGGTTAAGGAGCTTTTCTATAACATACCTGCCAGGAGAAAGTTTCTCAAGTCCACTCCCGCCGAGATGTCGCATATCTCTGACGTGCTCACCAAACTTGCACTCTCTCACCCGGAGGTGCACTTTGTATTTCTGCATAACGGCCGTGAGGTCTTCAACCTCCCTTCCGTCTCTTGCTTGAGGGATAGAGTCGTGGCCTATTATGGTGAGGAACTGGCCAGGGACCTTATTCCCATAAGTTCCAGGGAGCAGGAACTGGAGGTTACGGGCTTTGCCACGTCGCCCGCACATCATCATGCAAACGCTCGAATGCAGTTTATTTTCCTTAACGGCAGGCCCATAAGGGATTCGGGTCTGACCCATGCCGTGAATACAGCATATCGGACGCTGCTGCCGCAGGGCAGGTTTCCTGTAGTCTTTCTGTTGCTTAGCATAGACCCGTCGGCTGTGGACGTAAACGTTCATCCTACCAAGATGGAGATCAGGTTTAGAGACGCCTCCAGGGTTTATGGCCAGGTTTTACAGGCCGTAAAGAAGGCACTGAACCAGTTTCAGCCGGGGCTTGCACCGCCTTCCGCCGCTTCCGGTACCGATTCTGACACTGAAATACCCAGAGGTGTTGACGCTTCACTGAAAACACCCCGTCCTTATGCCACGGGTGGTATGTCTGGCGTGGACACTTCCGGACCTCTTTTACCTAGAACCCCTGCGGCTATGCCCAGTAGGGCGGTAACTGGTGTGGAGCATGGCCGATTTCTGCAACTTCATTCTGCTTATATAGTTGAAGAGAATCCTAATGGTATTAACATCATAGACCAGCATGCACTTCATGAGGCCGTACTATACAATGATATAAAGAATACTGTCCGGGAGAGGGCATTATCCAGCCAGAGGCTGCTTATACCGGAACTCTTGGAACTAAGCCCAACAGATTTCTTCCGCATCCTGGGACTAAAGGATACACTGAAAGAGCTGGGGCTTGAGTTGGATGAATTTGGCCGCAACAGCGTCATCGTGCGTTCTGTCCCTCAGATACTTAAAGATGTTAATATAAAGGAGCTTATAGAGGGACTTCTCGAAGATACCAAAGAGGGGGAGGAGACCGGCGACCAGATGCTGGACCGTATAATGAAGGTCATGGCCTGTAAAGGTGCAGTAAAATTCGGACACAGGCTCAGTGCACAAGAACTCGTTGCCCTGCTTGAAAGGCGGAAAGATAATATCAAGTTTGCCCACTGCCCCCACGGACGTCCCACCACCCTATTTTTCTCCTTAGAGGAGTTGAGCAAGCAGTTTAAGAGAACCGGCAAATAACAAAAACCTTGACTTTCATCACCCTCAATGTTAGTATTTATTTTGTTATATGCACTTTAATTCGCCATTAGTGGACATTATCCATAGGGTATTGTGCGGCGAAGTAAATCCGTTCATTAGGAATTTGGTCTTTATTACCCACCGTAGAAAGAAACTAAATGTATGAATTGGTGGTGGAAACGGATTTTGCCGCCGCTCACTCACTTAGAGGGTACCATGGTAAGTGCGAAAACTTGCATGGCCACAATTGGAAGATTCAGGTAGTGCTAAGCGCAGGAAGACTCGATAGCTTAGGTATGGTTTTGGACTTCAAGGACGTTAAGAGTATTGCCGATGAGATATTGGAAGACTTTGACCATAAAAACCTTAATGACCTTGAATATTTTAAGAAAGACAATCCAACCACAGAAAATGTGTCCAGGGCCCTCTATGCAGAGTTTTCCAAAAAGTTACCCAAGGGGGTTTCTGTGCGTAAGGTAACCGTCTGGGAATCTGACCGATGCGGGGCCTCTTATTTTGAATAGTTCTTTTAAAAGTTGATATTTAGGATGGCACCCATCCTCCAAGTAGCCTTAGATTTTGTAGACCTGCACAGGGCCATCAAGGTTGCGGAAGAGGCGGTGGAAGGTGGGGCAGACTGGTTGGAAGCCGGTACGCCCCTGATAAAGAGCGAGGGCCTCAACGCCGTCAGAAGGCTGCACGAGACCTTTCCACGCACCCCGATTGTGGCCGATATGAAGACGATGGATGCAGGCCGCATAGAGATGGAGACGGCAGCCAAGGCAGGGGCGCATAGCGCTATAGTAATGGGGGTTGCATCTGACGCCACTATTAAGGAGTGTATATCTGCTGGGCGCAATTACGGTCTTGACGTAGGCGTAGACCTGCTTGGTGTTACGGACGTCTTGCGACGCGCAAAAGAGGTGGAAGGCTGGGGCGCCAGTTACCTCAATATCCACACGGCTGTGGATGACCAGATGAGGGGCGTCAAGCCGTTTGATAAGCTTAGGGAGGTAACGGCCCACGTAGGCATACCGGTTGCCGTCGCAGGAGGAATAAATTCAGAAAATGCGGCAGATGCCGTGAAGGCCGGAGCCAAAATAGTAGTGGTAGGAGGGGCTATCAGTAAGGCTGCTGACGCAAAGAAGGCAACCCGGGAGATAAAAGAGGCCATCCTTGAAACTAAGAGCATCCCCACAGAGCTGTACAAAAGGGTCTCCGGGAACGGGGTAAAAGAGGTATTGCTTAACGTCTCTACCTCTAACATATCGGATGGGAGCCATCGTGCCGCCGGCCTGGTTGCGTTTGAGGCAATCACCAAAGGGATAAAGATGGTGGGGCGTGCCCTGACTGTAAGGTGTTATCCTGGGGATTGGGCGAAACCTGTTGAGGCCATAGATGTTGCGGAGGAAGGGCAGGTACTGGTTATTGACGCTGGTGGAACTGGCCCTGCTGTCTGGGGCGAACTGGCAACGCTAAGCGCACAGAAGAAGGGTCTGGCAGGCGTCGTTATAAACGGTGCGGTAAGAGACACCGGCGAGATACGCAAATTAAAATTTCCCGTCTTTGCCAAGCTGGTTTTACCCAATGCCGGTGAGCCAAAGGGACTTGGCGAGATAGGAGTTCCCGTGAACATATCGGGGATAACCGTCTGTTCGGGTGATTGGATTGTTGGCGATGACGACGGTTTGATGGTAGTCCCCAGCAGGCAGGCCGATGAGATGGCAAACCATGCCATGGACTGGCTGGAGAGGGAGAACAGGATCCGGGTAGAAATACAAAAGGGAAACGTGTCGTTAGCAAAGGTTATGGACCTGTTGAAGTGGGAGAAAAGATAGCCTAATAATAGATGGATGTGTATGTGTGCTGTACGAAATCTTTTAAACTGCCATATGGAATTACATTTTTTATGTTAAAGGTTCTACTATAATGAAGTGTGAATCATGTAATAAGAGGCATGCTACGGTGCATCTCACGGAGATCTCAGGTAATGAGAAGAGGGAGCAGCATCTCTGCGACGAGTGTGCCCACAATCTGAATAATCAACTAATAAAGATGCCTTCTCCAACGGACATACTCGCCAATTTGATAAACCAGGTAGCGCCCGAGATTGGTGAAATGTCCAAGACAGCCTGTCCGGCCTGCGGGATGTCGTATCTGGAATTTCGTTCGAGCGGCAGACTCGGTTGTCCTATGGACTATACGGCCTTCAAGAAAGGTATTGTGCCGCTGTTGGAGAAGATGCACGGTGCGTCAGAGCATATAGGTAAAGTACCCAGCCGTGCTGGGAAGGAATTGGTGGTTAAAAACGAAGTGCTCCAGCTCAGGAAGGAGTTGGATAAGGCTGTCGAGAAGGAAGACTACGAGAAGGCAGCAAAGATACGTGACCGCATATTTGAACTCTCCGGGAGTGACGATGTTAAGGGAACTTTACGACAAGACGGGTGACTGGCTGAGGGGTACAGGCCCCGAGGCAGACATTGTTATAAGCACGAGGATCAGGTTGGCAAGGAACCTGGCCAACTTCCCATTTCTTAGCAGGGCTAACACTGAACAGAAAAGGGAGATTGAGAGGCTTATAAGGGAAAAGATTAAACATGCCAAGGACACCAAAGACCTCCATTATATAAGGCTTTCCGATATAAGCACCGTTGACAGGCTCTTCTTGATGGAAAGACGCCTTATAAGCAGGGAACATGCCGGTGGGGATGGTGAGCGAGGAGTGGCCTTCGGGAGGTCGGAGACCGTTAGTGTTATGGTCAACGAGGAGGACCACCTGAGGATACAGGTCATACGGTCAGGCTTTGAGCTTAGGGACGCATGGAAGATAATAGACGAAATAGACAACATCTTGGAGAGAGAATTAAAGTATGCGTTCAGCCCAGCATTCGGTTATTTGACGGCCTGTCCTACCAATGTAGGTACGGGCATGAGGGCCTCCGTGATGGTGCATCTGCCGGCCCTTGGGCTTACCCATCACATAGAGAAGGTCTTTAACGCAGTGGGGAAGCTGGGATTAATAGTTAGAGGGCTTTATGGGGAGGGAACCCAGGTGCTTGGTGACCTTTACCAGATTTCGAACCAATTTACCCTGGGTAAGTCGGAGACGGAAATCATCGAGATTATGGAGAGTGTAGTCCCAAGGATTACCAGTTATGAACGCATGGCAAGAGAAGTCCTAATCAGTGAAAATAGGGAGCAACTGGAAGACAGGGTCTGGCGCTCATACGGTATGCTCAAGGAGGCCAGAGTGCTGTCATCCGAAGAGGCGATGCATCTGTTATCACAGGTGCGTCTGGGTGTAACCGTTGGTCTAATTAAAGACGTAACGGCGGAAACACTTAATGCACTCTTTATACTCACCCTTCCGGCGCATTTGCAAAAGCTGGAGGGTAAAGAATTGGAAGCAACTCAAAGGAACGTGTTACGGGCCTCCTTTGTAAGGAGACGTTTGGGTAACACCAATTAGAAGGAAGGAAGTTCATGTTTGATAAGTTTACAGACAGGGCAAGGAAGGTTATGGCCTTGGCCAGGGAAGAGGCCAGACGGTATAACCACGAATATATAGGCACGGAACATATACTCCTGGGTCTGGTGAAAGAAGGCAGCGGCGTGGCCGCCAACGTGCTGCAGAACCTGGATATTGAGCTTAAGAAGATACGCATAGAGGTTGAGAAGATAGTCCAGACTGGTCCCGACTTAGTCTCGGTGGGGCAGCTTCCCTTCACACCGAAGGTGAAGAAGGTGTTGGAGTTCGCCTTGGAAGAGGCGAAGAATCTGGGCCACAACTACATAGGTACTGAACATCTGCTTCTCGGTCTGTTGAGGGAACACGAGGGTGTAGCTGCTCAGGTGCTCCTGAATTTAGGCGTCAAGTTTGAGGACGTTAGGGAGGAGGTCATAAATCTCTTGGGCACGGAATCGGCACAGCATGGCGAAGGCCCGGATAAGGAGGAAAGGAAGGGTAAATCAAAGACCCCTGCCCTGGATTCCTTCGGACGTGACCTTACTCAGCAGGCCAGGGATTCGGAGCTCGACCCGGTTATAGGTCGGCAGGATGTTATAGAGAGGGTCATACAGATATTGTGCCGCCGTACGAAGAATAACCCCGTGCTCCTCGGAGAGGCTGGTGTCGGCAAAACGGCAATAGTAGAAGGTCTGGCCCAGGCCATAGTTGGCGGTAACATACCTGAGATACTCAGGGAGCGCCGCATAGTGGCCTTGGACTTGGCCATGATAGTGGCGGGGACGAAGTACAGGGGGCAGTTTGAGGAGAGGATAAAGGCAGTAATGTCGGAGGTCCGCCGCGCAAAGAACGTTATCATCTTCATTGACGAACTTCACACCCTTGTAGGTGCAGGCGGGGCTGAGGGTGCAATAGACGCATCTAACGTCCTTAAGCCAGCACTGTCCAGGGGAGAAATCCAATGTATAGGCGCAACCACACTGGACGAGTATAGGAAGTACATAGAAAAGGACGGCGCACTTGAGAGACGCTTTCAGACCATAATCGTGGATCCGCCCAGTAAGGCCGAGACCGTGGAGATACTTAAAGGTCTAAAGAACCGTTACGAGGCCCATCACAAGGTGCAGATTACCGAAGATGCCATCATAGCGGCCACGGAACTATCCAGTCGCTATATTACCGGGAGGTTCCTGCCGGACAAGGCCATTGACGTTATTGATGAGGCCAGTGCCAGGATAAGGCTGAAGAACATGGCACAGCCGCCCGACCTGAAACACATCGAGGTAGAGATGTCAAAGCTTGATAAAGACAAAGACGAGTCGGTTGCCGTACAGGACTTTGAAAGGGCGGCACGGCTCAGGGACAAGGCTGACAAGCTCAAGAAGAAAAAGGAGTCCATCGAGCGCCAGTGGAGAGAAAGGTGTTCGGAGACGACCGCCATCGTTGACGAGGAAGTGGTGACGGAGGTGGTTTCTAAGATGACCGGAATACCGCTCACCAGGATGGAGACCGAAGAGGCCAAGAAGCTGCTCAATCTGGAGAAGGAACTTCATAAGATGATTGTAAGTCAGGAAGAGGCCGTGAGGGCCGTCTCCAAGGCCGTTCGCCGCGCAAGGGCAGGGCTGAAGAATCCGGACCGCCCGGTGGCCACGTTTATCTTTGTAGGCCCTTCCGGCGTGGGTAAGACCCATCTCGCAAAGAGCCTGGCTAAATTTATGTTCGGTGAGGAAGAGGCGTTGGTGCAGATTGATATGTCCGAGTACATGGAAAAGCATAACGTCTCCAGACTTATCGGCGCCCCTCCCGGCTACATCGGTTACGAAGAGGGAGGTCAGCTTACGGAGAAGATACGCCGCAGACCGTATGCGGTGGTGCTCCTCGATGAGATAGAGAAGGCGCATCCGGACGTTTTCAACATGCTGCTCCAGATAATGGAAGAGGGAAAGCTTACCGACAGCTTCGGCAGGAAGATAGACTTCCGCAACGTGGTGCTCATTATGACCTCCAACGTCGGTGCAGAGGTTATAAAAAACCAGGCCACCCTGGGTTTCCGCAAGACCACGGAAGGGCAGTCTTATGAGGCCATGAAGGAACAGCTCATGAAGGTGGTGGAGAAGCACTTCAGGCCTGAGTTCTTGAACCGCGTTGACGGCGTGATAGTCTTCAAGGCGCTTACAAAGCAAGACCTGCAGCATATCATCCAGATAGAATTGGATGATCTGAAGGAGAGGCTCAGTAATTACAACATCACTATCTCTCTGGACGACGAGACCTTGGATTTCATCATCGAGAAGGGTTTTGATCCGCACTTCGGTGCGAGGCCGCTGAGGCGTGCCATTGAAAACCACATAGAGGACCCCTTGGCGGAGGAGCTCCTCCGGGGGAGGTTTGTTAACGGCGCCACAATTAAGGTCACGGTCTATCAAGGCAAGCTGATGTTTGAGGATGTGCGCTCTCCCGAACCCGCCCTGAGCGGCGAGTCAGGGAAATAGGGTTGCAGGTAGGGTCTTTTGTAGCGCACCCTCACTGAGACAGCGCAACACAGAGCAACGTCCTGGGACATTGTTCGAGCAGAATAGATACCAAGGGGAGGACAAATGTCCTCCCCTTTTTTGTTCATGATTTGAGATCTCTGGAAAACCCTGGATTTCTGTTTATCTCATCTCCGAATGTAGGGGTGACCCCTGATTAAATCAGGGGTATCGCACCTGCTGGTGAAGGGCTTGATAAATCAAGCCCCTACAAAGGATTTAGAGCGGACTGATTACAAGATAAAGAGGTGAGGTCTTAATGAAGTGCACCTTTTGTGGTGGAGAAGTAGAAGAGAAGCGCATAACGTTCAGTTATGGAAAGGCCGATAAATTTCTCTTGGTGGAAAATGTACCGGCTGAGGTCTGCACTAGATGCGGGGAAAAGACCTACTCGCCCGAAGTAACTGATGAGTTGTTACGCTTTGCTAAGGCTGGGGCTAAGCCTAAAAAAACCCTTCAAGTGCCTGTATTTGATTTTGCGATGAAGCATTAATTATTTACAGAAAGCCCTGTATATAAAACGTGGCTAAATCGTCAATATTTTATACCTGCCAGGCGTGCGGCTGGCATTCGAAGAAATGGCTGGGGAGATGCGGTGGTTGCGGGGAGTGGGACTCTCTGGTTGAGGAGTGTGAACAACCCGAGGCCGCCGTATCGGGGTTCAGGCACGCTGCGTTCCCAGGGGAAAAACCGCGTCCACTCTCCAAGATAGACCTGACGGAAGAGGCGCGCACCATTACCGGCATAGAGGAGTTTGACAGGGTGCTGGGCGGGGGCATCGTAAAGGGCTCGGCGGTTTTAATAGGCGGTCCTCCCGG
>MHZB01000015.1 GCA_001828605.1 Planctomycetes bacterium RIFCSPLOWO2_12_FULL_50_35
TCTACATAGCCCTGGCCGTATGGCTTATACTGATTATCTTCCTCAGCTTTGGCATAAAGGTGTTGTGGTCAAAGTATGCCAAGGAAAAAGTCCTCAACGTATTCCTATATCCGGGTACAATTGTCCACGAGTGCAGTCATGCCATCATGTGTCTGGTGACGGGCGCTACCATAACTGAATTCAACCTCATCAGATTAGAGGGTGCGGAGATAAAATACGAACGTCCCAAGGTCCCCATATTGGGAGATTTCTTAATTGTTTTCGCCCCTATTGCCGGTTGTGCCGCAGTGCTTATTGCCATCTCTTTCTTGCTGAACGACCCGGTAAACATAAATACGGCATTGCCCAAGGACATAAATTTTACCGCCGAAGGGTTCTTTGTCTTTGCTAAGGACACCCTCGATGCAATAAAGGCAACCCTCTTTGAACTGTGGAACAGCGCGGACTTCCTCGATCCCCACTGGATTGGTTTTATGATTGCCACAATTATTTTTACCGTATCCATGGCGCCTCAAAGGAGCGACCTGAAGTACCTAATCCCTGGAATTGTCATCTTAGCGCTGGTATCCTTTTTCGTGGGTAAGTACTTTGGCTTCTGGGGCACCCGGTGGTTTTCTAACAGAGTGGAGGTCTTCTGGGGGGTTGTGAACCTGGCTGCCTGTATGCTCCTGACGTTTCTGTTTCTGTCCGCCATTGGTATAGGTATTTACCAGGCCGTAAAGCTTACTGCTAACAAGAAAAGGCCTGGGGGGTAGGGTCGGATGAAGGGCATCTTCTACACCAGTCTTCCCGCTGCCGTAGGTGTTGTCAACATTGCCTGGGGCCCAGATGGGTTCCTACTCATAGAC
This sequence comes from Planctomycetes bacterium RIFCSPLOWO2_12_FULL_50_35, assembly GCA_001828605.1. GTDB lineage: Bacteria > Planctomycetota > Brocadiia > Brocadiales > Bathyanammoxibiaceae > 2-02-FULL-50-16-A. Next base: position 849 of record MHZB01000015.1, read on the forward strand.
TTCCCCGGAGTCAGCGAAAAATCATTCCTTAAGTCCTTAAAACGCCGGTTCGGCGTTGATGCGGTGAGGGACGACAACTCCCATGCTGCAGTCAAGACGGCCTTACGGCGATACTTTGACGGGCACAGAGAGGTCTTTAAGGGCGTACGCGCTGACCTAAGTACAGGCACACCCTTTGAGCAGGCCGTCTGGAAGGAGATACGCAGGATACCTTATGGTAAGACGTGTTCATACGGGCAGCTGGCTCGGAAGACGGGCCGTCCCGATGCCGCCAGGGCCGTCGGCAGGGCCTGCGGCAAGAACCCGCTCCCGCCTATTATACCCTGTCATCGCGTGGTAGGCTCGACTGGTAGGCTTGTAGGTTACTCAGGAAGTGGTGGTGTCACATTAAAGAGGAAGCTCCTGGAGATGGAAGCAAATTTCCCACGCAGCAGGGACTGATTTCTTTAGGGTATGGGCGAAGTGTGTCCGGGACACCGCTGACTACGCAAGTTTGTGATAAAAAATTAAATGAGACCTCTGCAAAACCCTGCGTAATGTCATTCTGAGGGAGTGAAACGACCGAAGAATCTCAACTGAATAGGAGATTGTTCGCCTCACTCGCAATGACAGGGGATGCCGGAATAGTTTTGCAGAGGTCTCTAAATATAATCTTCACTTACATGCGGAGACTACGGTTGGTGGAGCGAAAGGGGTGTGAAGTGTCCAATAGATTTTGTGTACTGTTGATGGCGCTGGCTCAAGCAATTTGGATTCTGGGCTTTGTGTCCGACACTCAGGCTGAGTATGAAGCAATAGAGGTCAGCGATGGATGCACCATCAGCGGGAGCGTGAACTTCGTTGGCGCCATGCCGGAGCCGGATATGCTGGTGGTGGATAAGGACCTGCACACATGCGGCATGACGACAAGGCCGTCCGGCAAGCTGATTATAGATGGGAACACCAGGGGAATTAAGAATGCCGTAGTATTTATCGAGAATATAACCAGAGGTAAGAAGTTTGGGGAGAAGTGGCACTTTATTCTGGACCAAAAGGCCTGTGAATTTGTCCCTCACGTGCAGGTTATCCCCGTCAACGGTACCCTGGAGATAAGGAACAGTGACCCCATGGCGCATAACGTCCATGCATATTCCTTGAAAAATCCGACCTTTAATGAAAGCATCCCAAGCCGCGGAAATCCCCTCACCAAGAGTTTCGAGTTACAGGAGATGATAAAGATGGGGTGCGATAGGCACGGATGGATGAAGGCGTGGACCGTGGTAAGAGAAAACCCGTACTATTGCCTGACTGGGGCAGACGGGACGTTCGAGATTACCGATGTCCCGCCGGGGGAATATAAGGTCTCTGTATGGCATGAGGCCTTTGACGAGGAGCAACTCAGGGTTCTAACGCAGGAAGTGAAATTGATGCCCAGCCAGAAAATAGGGCTGTCATTCAAACTCTCGCCTAATTGATTGTTTTGATATCCCTGCAAAACCCTGCATGACTGCCGTTCTGAGGGAATAAAATGGTAGACAACGAAGTTTACTTCGTTGAGAAATCAACGACCGTAAAGGTCGTTGTCTATCGGCTCCAACGCTAAAGGTGGCACGACCTTTGGCGTAACTTCGCGCTTCGCTCGGAATGACATATAAGTGTTCACGGGGGGTAGCCCAGGGCTTTAGCCCTGGGCATAGATTGTAATTCCCGCAGGGCTTAAGCCCTGCGGCACCCGCCAAAGTGCCGGATTCTTCACTTCGCTCAGAATGACATACAGAATTCACGGATTTCTGCAGAGGCCTCTCTTTATCAAGATTAAAAAATGTGGTAAATATTTTATTGCAAAGTTTGATATTTCTGTTAAACTCGGGAAAGTTTAGAAGTATTGTCGCGTGTTAAAAACCACAAAGGCCGAACAGTACTCTGGCTTTTGTGGTTTTTTTGTGCGCAGAAGAAGCTTTTTGGAAACAGTAAAAGAGAGGTGATAATTTGTCTACAGGTACGGTAAAGTGGTTTAACGACACGAAGGGCTTTGGCTTTATAGCCCCGGACGACGGCAGTAAGGATGTATTTGTCCATCAGACCAGCATTCAGACCGATGGGTTCAGGTCTTTATCTGAGGGCGACAAGGTGGAATTTGAGCTTGTCAAGGATTCCAAAGGCCATAAGGCTGTCAAGGTGGTTAAGCTGTAATTTATGCTACACGGTAATACTAAATTATAATAATCTTCTTTATGTAGACGGTTAATTATAGCGTATAAGCCGGACACAAATTTATACTGACAGAGGGAACCTCACCACAAGAGAAGATACGACGCGAGGGCCTTTAAGGAGACAGGTGCTGATTTAATCCCTTTAAAGGCGGTTTCTTTACGGTCTAGTGTAAAATGTGTGATTAGATTAGGGGTCATGGAGACGAATACTCTCCATGACCCCTGTTCATTCTAGGGGCGTTTGAGGTGTTTCTCAAAGGCAGGAATGAGGATGTTTCTTGGAACCTAACTGAGAGCCATTCTTAGACGCCGCAGACAGTTGTTAATAAATGGTACGCCCGAGAGGATTTGAACCTCTGACCTACGGTTTAGGAAACCGTCGCTCTATCCTGCTGAGCTACGGGCGCACCTGTATACCTCAAGTAAGCCGCAAGCGAAGTATAGCACCCTAACCCTTTTGTTTCAAGGACGGAGTCCAACCAAGAAATCCTCTTGACCTCCTTTCGGAGAGCGATAGAATTGCCATCTAAGGGACAGAAAGGTATAGCGTCAAGACAGGATTTACCTTAATTGGTAAGGCACTACATGTTCCGTATCCTGCTTTTTACTTACGTTCTATTTGCTGCGCGTCCCTCTTTTCCCGATACAGGCGGATGGACCGCCACATATGGTGGAGCTGGTGAAGACTGGGCCGCATCCACCGGCAAACAGGAGACGGGGGTTACATAGTGACTGGCTGGATTCTTAATCAGGTTACCTTGTACACCCAGCCCAAATTGGCCAGCAACTTCATAATTGATTAGATTAAAACGGCAGTTCCTGCTGCTTGTCGGAAGTGGTCTCACCGACAAGACCCAGCATCTCTCTGAGCCTCAAGGCGTTGCGCACGGCAGAGCCGACATGGCAGTTGTTGAAGAAGACGAAGGTGGCCTGGGTAAGGGCCTCGACCTCCTTGATGGGATTCAGGAATTCCTGCAGTTCCCGGTCACTGTACAGATAATCGTATCTTACCGAGACGGGGACATTAAACCAGCGCGGATTTCTGCCGTGGAGGCGGAAATAACCCACCGGCGATGTGGCCCTGGGATTGAACGGCATCAGCCTGGGCAGCTTAGGCTCATCTACCGCGCAGTACCCCAGGTTGTTCTCCCTGAGAAACTCCAAGGTAGTGTCGGTGTGCCATATATGATTCCTGAATTCCACTACCAGGGGCACTCCCGCAAGCCTCTCTCCGAAGCTTCTCAGGTAGTCGAGCGAAACCTTGTTCGGATGGAACCACGGCGGGAACTGGGCAAGCACACACGACAAACTACCTGCTTCCCTAAGAGGCGCTACGGAAAAATTGAACTTATCAAATGTCTCACGGTTGTCCCGGAGTGTCTTCCCGTCCCCCTCCCATATCTCATGGGTCATGCCTTTAAATGCCTTTACCGTGAACTCAAAATCTGCAGAGACCTTTTTGAGCATACCTTCCATGCTCTTCTGTGAGGGGAGGGTATAGTATGTCGAGTTAACTTCAAGGCATTTAAAGCCCAGCTCCTTCTCGTAATAGGTAAGCATGTCCTGCTTCTTTATCTTCGGTGGATACGCAACCCCCACCCAATCGTCAAATGAGAAACCACTGGTACCGAGCTTTATCATTTCTCACCCGGGAACGGAAGAAAAAGTAGGGGCGACCCGTCGGGTCGCCCCTACGGAGACATGGCATCCATATAAAAACGCAACAGGGGTGAACATCAGGCACAGTTTAAAAACCTGTCCTTGTAGTGCGGTCAAAACGTTGGAGCAAGCTCCAACGCTACATTAAGTAAGCCCCATAAATGGGGTAACTACGTCTATAATGGTATAAACTATAATTTCAAATGTAGCTGCCTGATTTATCAGGCTTCTAATTATAGCCTGGCGCACTGCCGACAGACTGCAGGAGCAACTGCTTCAAAGGTCTCACTAACCTAATAACCACTAATAATAAACGTATCGGTCCTTTAGCCAGGAAATAAGTTCAGGGTCGTAAGGCAGGTTAAGTCTTGGTCTGGGGTTCACTTCAAGCGGTTGAACTGGGATTGGCAGTTTGTTGATTCCCATATTATATACCCTCTCAGCTATCGCCTTAAGCCCGACCACGTCTTCCAGGTTATATCTTATAAGCGTATCAAGTGCGGCCTGGTTGCCCCTTCTATATTCATGCCAGAGCTTTACCGCCATGAAGCCGTCCACGTCCTGAAGCTTACCCTCTCTATCAAGTCCCAACAGCCTCTCCACACCCTTCAGACCTCCTTTCAGGTCCAGCCTGTGGGTGACAAATCTGAGATCTATGTGAGCGGCGGGCAGCCTCAGGTCCGGAAACTTGGCCTTCAAAAACGGGACGTCAAACTGTTTGCCGTTATACGTAACAAGCATGGAATATTTTCTGGCATACATGGGGAAATCCCGCAGATTTTTCCCTCTCACAAACACATTTGTCTCATAACCATCGTATGTGCCTATAACGGTGACATCGTTCCATCCGTGTGACATACCCGTGGTCTCTATATCAAGGAAGATACAACTGTGTGAAAAATCGGGGTACATCCGCCACAGCTCACCGGAGGGAAGCCAGCGCTCAAAAAATGCCGCATCTCCGCCGGAAAGCGCACGCTGAGAGCTTGAAAGGTGGGAACGGACCAGGCCCTCCAGCCCGGGAGATAACGATAGCCCGTCATAGGACGAAAAATCTTCCCAGGTCTTTATCCCCTCGCGCCACAGCCGGCGTTCCGTAACCTCCCCCACCTTAGGAATATGTATAAACGTGTGCTTAAGCATTTAAGGTTAATGATATTTGTTCTGCGGGCAAAAGACAAGAGACAAACTAGCATTGGAAGGGCTCTGCAAAAGTCTGCTAACCGTTACTCTGAGGGAGTGAAGCGACCGAAAAATCTCTGATGCAGCGTGAGAGTTTATCTCGCACGTTTAACGTGGCAGCAAGCTGCCACGCTACATAAAAATTGTTTCCAACAGTAAATATCCGAGCACGTCTCGATGCGCCCTATGGCTAACCCTCTACTGTCGTTATTGCCCCAGCCATGCATTCGCCTGCGGCCTCGACGGCGCAGTCCTTCAGCCTCGCGGGCAACGGGTCCAGCTTGACCACTGCGCGCTCATCCTCAATGGCAAACACCTCAGGGCAGATGTCAACGCAGGTCTCACAGCCGTTGCATTTTTCCCGGTCAACAACTGCTCTGAGCTGTCCTTCTGCTTGTGTGACCGATTGACCACAAAAAGACAGCAACAAAAGACACATAGACCATATACCGCGAACAAGAAATCTTCGCCTAGATAGTCTCATCTTTTTTATCCCTTTTGCAAAGAAAACTCGCTAGCGCATTTTATCATAGTTGTAAATCTAACGCAGGGCCTTTTCCCTATCGGGCGCCTGCCTTTCAAGATAAAGGAATCCGTCAGACATACTGTAGTTATACGGAAACGGCGAAATGGTGCTGTTAACCTTGTTTAATATAGTCGCATGAAGCTGCTCTGCCTCTTCCGGGCTCATTCCGCGCTCCACTTCGTAGAAGTAACCCAGACTCAGGTCGTCCTTCTTTGGGGCCATAATCCGCCTGATACCGAAACTTGCCGGGTCTTCGGTCACCGGTGAATGCTTTTCCATCTCAAACAGGCAGGGCAGGAAGGAAAATCCCGGAGACGAGACAAGTCTCTCATTGTTCAGTATAAAATTCACGGCCTCAAAGGCCTCTTCCACCGTCTCGGTGGGGAAGCCGACAATGGTGTACACGTGCGCCGCAACACCTTCATCAAGACAGCCCTCCAGGACCCTCTTGATAACGTCTTGCCTTGTGCCCTTCTTCATCAGGTCCAACACCCTCTGTGAATAGGATTCCAGCCCGAAGACCAGCTTAAGACAACCTGCCGCCCTCATGTCGCGTATCAAGTCCCTGCTCAGGCCTTCCTCAAACCTCACACCGGCAATCCATTTTATACCCAATCCCGGCAGTTCCTTCACCAACCTTTTAAGCGTGGACACGGGAATACACTCATCTGCAAAGAAAAAGAAATTGGTATCATACCTCTCCTTTAAGGTCTGTATGTCCCTGACCACCAGGTCTGTCTTTGGCCTGAAGTGCTTGTGGTCGTAGTGCAGATTGCAGAACGTGCACTTGCCCCAGTAACAGCCTCTCGAGGTCTGGACGGGAAGGACCCGCCTGGGGGAATGGTAAAGACTGAGAGGGAGACCATCGTAATCGGGTGTGGGCAGAGAACTTGCATCCTCCACATAGAATGGTTCATTCAGCTTTACAGTCCCATTTTCTCTGTAAATAAGATTGGAGACCTTGCTGAAATCGCGCCTGCCCGAGACCTGATTCGCAAGTTCCAGGAGTGCGTGCTCGCCCTCAAAGACCACAAAGCTATCCACAAAGGAGAAGAAGGCGTCCACCCCTTTCAACAGATTATCAATCAGCTCCGTAAAGACGCTTCCGCCAATGGCCACGTGGATACCCCTATCCGCCTCCTTCACCAGCCTGGCCAGGGTAAGGCCGGGTATCAACTGGGCGGTAGATGTAATGGATATACCCAATATGTCAGGCCGCTCGGCAAGGATGGAGGGTACAAAATTTTTCTTAAATATATCTAGGAATATATTCTCATTTTCATCCTGCATGGCCGACATTACGTCTGAGGATGAGTACACGGAATATCTCATGTTATTATCAAAATTTGTTATGGAAGAGGGGTGGTACAATGCGCCTGCGGCCTCCAGATACCTGTCAATGACCTTGAGCGCCTCCATGTACTTTTCTATGTCATAAAAATCCTCCGACCTGAACACACCCCTTGCCCACTCCACACGCTCCGCAAGAAACGGCATCATGTCCGCCGCCTGCCTGATAAGGTTAAACCTTTCAGGCAGCATGGCGGCAGGCCCCTTCGCCAGGGCAGATTCCATCCGCCCTCTCATTGACACCGCGGTCTTCCTCGACAGGAGCACCTCAAGAAATTCTATATTCAGGTCTCGCTGTATAACCTCGACACCCTCTCTCCTCAAAAATGCCGTAAGCACCGGCAGGCTGAGGAACGGCTGGGACGGCAGCCAGGACGGGGGGAATATAAGAAAGATTTTCACCGCAGGGACACTCCTTTATCCCAATATCGAGGCATCTTAAGAACTCAAC
>MHZB01000016.1:0-29815 GCA_001828605.1 Planctomycetes bacterium RIFCSPLOWO2_12_FULL_50_35
AAATGGGAACTGGATGAAGAAAATCCAGAGAATTGCCCGTAAGGCATGTATTGGTACAATATGTCCCGCTATAAATATGCGAGCTTTCCTTGACAAATGTCCCACCCGTGCTAAAATCGAGGCTCTTTTGGCCTTCTCTGGTTTATTTATCTGCGTAGAAAGGAATGGCCCCGATGGTAAGGTTGCACAAGGCAACGATGCCTATGCTCAGTCTTTTTGTGTTCTTCACATCTATGTGGTATCTGGGAGGCGTTTCAATGGCCGTTGAATCCACCAAGTTCAATAAAGTGTTTTTTGATGACGTAGAACCCATAAAAGTGGAAGACCCCCTGGCCGTAGTGCTCGGGGCTATGGATAAAGGTGAACCGCTGGTCTATACGTACGGTGATGCCGTAAAGATGGCTGGACACTCCTGCCCCGCCATTTCCGGCACGTACAAGATGACGCAGCTGGCGCTCAAGAGACTTTATCCGGACAAAACCCCTGTCAGGGGCGAAATAAAGGTGAAGTTCAGGGGTGGTGTGGAAGACAAGGTAAACGGCCCGATATCCCAGGTGGTCAGTCTCATTACCGGTGCGGCGCCTGAGAGCGGTTTCGGGGGGCTTGGTGGCGGAAGATATAACAGGAAAAATCTTCTCACCTTCGACGAGACTGCTGCCCCACCTGCTGACTGTATATGCTCTGTAGTGTTTGAGCGGATGGACACGGGGAAGAAGATAGAAATAACCTATTCAAACTACATGTTGGGGGGTAACCCGAAGATGGGAGAGCTTATGCCCAAGGCCGTCGGCGGGAAGGCCACAAACGCCGAACAGAAAGAGTTTGGAGAACTGTGGCACGAGAGGATAAAGACCATTCTCTTTAATCCTCCAGAGGGCATGTTTGTCATAAAGGAATTGAATTAAGCAAACGTATTAATTTTAACACAGGATACCGGTAAACTTCCTGCAGGCAACGCAACGAACATGAATGCCAAAAACATCTCTGTGCTGTTAGCCGTCGTAGTCTCTCTAGTTTTGTGTGTGGAGCGGCCTTGCCTTGCCGAAGTCGGCGCGGAGGAGAATTTCCGCGTGGGACTGGAGCTGCTGAAAGAGAACAAGATTGATGAGGCTATTACACAGTTTGAGAAGGCTATTGAAAAGGGTCCCTCCAAGGCGGAACACTATGATAGACTGGGCCTGGCCTATAGTAAAAAGCACATGTGGAAGGAGGCCCTTGAGGCATACACTAAAAGTCTCGAACTGGATCCGAACAACGTACATGTTCATAACAATCTTGGTGTCCTTTACGATGCCAGAGGCATGTTTGGTGAGGCCGTTGCGCAGTACAGGAAGGCCATTGAGATAGATCCCTCCTATGTTGAAGCTTATAATAATCTGGCCGTTACTTACATGAGGGGCGGGAGAACAGAGGAGGCGGACAAGACGCTCCAAAAGGCACTGGAATTAGACCCCAACCACGCGCAGGCCCATTATAATATGGGAATACTCTACTCTCAGATGAAGTTCAAGACCAAGGCCATGGAGGAGTATAAAAAGGCCATTGAGTTTGACCCGAACTACGCAGAGGCGTACAACAATATAGGCATCTTGCTGGAACAGCTCGGCAAGCCGGATGAGGCCGCAGAGCAGTGGAAAAAGGCCATAGCGGCAAATCCTAAAAGCACAGACGGGTACTATAACCTGGGGGCATATTATTTTAACCGTGAGGAATACGAAAATGCATTCACCCTGTGGCAAAAACTTGTAGAGATGACACCGAAGGACCCATGGGCCCATTGGAGACTGGCTGCAGCCTTGGGCAGGATGGGTAAGCGCGAAGAGGCGGAAAAGGAGATAAAAATCTTTAACAGCCTGCTGCCCAAGGAAGAGGGGGGCAAAGAAACGACTGAAGTAGTACTGGAAGAAGAACCCAAAGAAACAGTCAAAGAGCCGGCCAAAGAAACACCTCAAAAAACGCCTACAGAAACAACCAAAGACAAAGCAATTAAGATAGAACCTGTTGCACCGTAACCCCGTTAGATTTGTGACATTTCCGCCGCTGCCGCAGGCTTCCCCGGACCCCTGCAAGACAAGAATAGACAGATTGCCACCTCAGAAAAGATTCGTGTAAATGAAAGTCGGATAATCAGTAACGGACTTCACAGATTACGGTACAGGGTAGAGACGTGACAAAAATAACCATCAAAAAAGGAGACATCACAAAGGAAGAGGTAGACGTCATTGTGAACGCCGCCAATAAGAGCCTTCTTGGCGGTGGCGGTGTTGACGGGGCAATCCATCGGGCCGCAGGACCGGAACTGCTTGAGGAGTGCAGGACGTTAGGTGGCTGCGAAACCGGCGAGGCAAAAATAACCAAGGGTTATCGTCTTCCGGCCAAGTACGTTATCCATACCGTCGGCCCCATGTACGGGCGTGGAAAGGGGCGAGAGGCGGAACTCCTGGCCAATTGCTACAAAAACAGCCTCCTCTCGGCCAAGAAGCACAAGGTCAAGACTGTTGCCTTCCCTGCAATCTCTACGGGGGTTTACGGTTACCCTAAAGAAGAGGCCGTAAAGATTGTATTCAAAACCGTCAAGGATTTTATTTCCAAAGACAATTCTCTGGACGAAATTCGCCTTGTACTATTTTCTGACAGCGATTTAAGGTTATATAACGAGGTTTTTGGGGAATAACGTTGGAAGGTGTGTTGGCACGCTGCCGGTGGTCAGTTGTTCTTAGTAATAGCAGCTGAGACATCTGCAAAAGTAAAAGATAGAGCACACCTTTTCGGAACTTTCAACAAGTTGGTTAAGCGTCACTTGCGGGAGACAACTCGTGTTATCATTTCCTAAATATATATTTATTTATATGTGTACTTGACAATGCTTAAAATTAATTGTAGCTTCCCCTATAATAAGGTGAAGGGCCATTGTAAAGTCATATTTGGCAGATTCGGCATAATACCGTCTAAGACTGGATAATTGTATTAATTTAATATTAACTGTAAACAAGCCGTCAATTTAGGCCAAGGGACCACTATAAAGAAGATGGGAATCCTTTAACAAGGGGGAGAGAGAGAATGGCAAAGGCTAAGACGCCGCGCATCGGAGGTTGGAAATTTGTATTCATGCTGCTTATTACCTGGCTTACCTTTTCAGGGCTTGGCAACCTGATATTTCTTTGGAACGATCTGCACTATAGAAAAAGGGCGGCCATTGCCCTTGGCCTTTCTCTTGGCACGTGGTTAATAATTCTAATTCTGGCAATTTCAGTATTTGGTGCAGTGCTTATACCTTTGGCCATGTGGCTTCCCCTCGGTATGGCAATATGGATGACGTTTGATGCCATCAGTGCATACAAGAAATATCGTCCCGTAAAAAGTACAGGAACTGTAAGTAAGCCCACGGTGCCTGCGGCTCCGGAAGGCAAGCCTGCAAAACCTAAGCAGACGCGCACTCCTACGAAATCTGCCAGGAAGAAATCCTGAGGTAGTTATGGGCAGCGTATCAGTGTTGGAGATAGTGTCGGGATGGAATGTTTATCTTTGAGCAGCGTTGACGTGCGCACTTAACGTTCCCAACTCAGTTATTACGAATCTGCAACGGTATAACCAAGCTTTGCCAATATTTCTTTCTCCACACGGTGCATAGTGTCAGCGCTTTTATTGTCGGCATCGTCGTAACCAAGAAGATGGAGCACTCCATGGACTACGTAGAGCATTATTTCCCCCTCAACCTCGGTCTTTGCCCCGGCAGCGTACTCAATTGCCATAGGCACACACACCACCACCTCACCGGTTATGCATTTGGCGTTTGTTTCAAGCGGGAATGATAAGACGTCTGTGGGTCCTTTGCGACCGAGAAATTTCTTGTTGAGTCTCGTGATTTCGTCTTTGTCAACGAATACTATGCTTAGTTCCGCATCCACCTTTTTACGGCACAGAGCGGTTTTTACAACCTCCCGTATACGCTGTCTCTTTATTGGATAAGCGTTCTGGAGATTGGTTATGGTTATCCTCATGAGGTCTCTTCATGTGAGCCGTATGCATCTACGATGTCCTGCACAAGCCTGTGGCGTAGTATATCTTTCCGTGTCAGATAGATAAAATCTACGCCTCTTACGCCCTTCAGCCTCTGCTGTACATCAATAAGGCCTGACGGCTCGCCTGGCGGCAGGTCTACCTGGGTAATGTCACCCGTGGCAACGACCTTTCCCCTCACGCCCATCCTGGTAAGGAATGTCTTCATCTGTCTTATCGTGCAGTTTTGTGCCTCGTCTAGTATTATAAAGGCATCGTTGAGGGTTCTACCCCTCATAAAGGCCAGCGGGAGGATTTCAATAATCTCGGTTTCGATGTATTTCCTTACCTGGACAGGCGCCATCATGTCTTCAAGGGCATCGTAAAGCGGTTTGAGAAAAGGATTTACCTTTGCCTGAATATCGCCCGGCAGGTAGCCAAGCTTCTCGCCCGCCTCTATGGCCGGTCTGGCCAGCACAATTCTTTTTAGTACGCCCATCTTTAATGCAGAGAGGGCCATGGCCACGGCCAGGTAGGTCTTACCCGTACCGGCAGGGCCTATACAAAACACTAAATCGTTGGCCGCTATCGCCTCCACGTACTTGGCCTGGCCTTGTGTCTTTGGTCTTACGGAGACACCTTTTATAGATACCTCAACGGGCACGTTAACAGAAGCAAACGGGCGCCCTGTTTCTACGGCATCTATCGTGTCTTCAACACTACTCAATTCGAGCATACCTTGGCCACGGATAATCTCTATCAAACGGTCAAATACCTTTACGGCCTTCTCCACCTGGGACTCTTTGCCCTCTATCAGGAGAAGACCATTTCTGGCGGATATCTGTACACCTAATGCACTTCGTATCAGACGAAGGTGCTTATCGTGGCTCCCAAACAAGATCGAAGCCTGTTCAATATTCTCAAGTTCTATAGATTTTTGAACAACCTTATCCTTTTCACTCGTGTTCACGCTACGCATTCCAACCGTAAAATAAGAGGAAATAATAACCCACAGGCAGACTTGCCAAGACGCAGTCCATTACGTCCAGCACGCCGCCAAACGACGGTATCAGATTTCCGGAATCCTTTACGCCTGCATCTCTCTTTAGCATAGATTCCGCCAAGTCACCTCCAACAGAGACAACTCCTATCAAGAGCCCAAACGGTACGGCCCACACCAGCGGTAGGATTTTAATTTGGGGGACCAGATTCCAGACCACAGCTACCAGCATGCCTGTGGTCAGGCCGCCGATAAGCCCTTCCAGGGTTTTGTTGGGGCTTATGGTCGGGAAGATTTTTTTGCTCCCAAACTCTTTGCCTACAAAATAAGCCCCAATATCCGTACACTTGGCGATTAGGACGATTCCAAACAACATTATAAGCCCGTTCCCGCCCGGCAGGTGACGGATGGCCATTGCGAAGGACAAGAAGAAAAACACATACAGTATGCCGAAGACGGTAATGGATATGTTCTCAACGATGTTTTCGAGGCCTCTGGTAAAACCTTGCAAAAGGAAGAGCCAGCAGACGATGGCAAATAAAAGGGAGGGATTCAGGGAAATGCTCCCGCTCGACCTCGCCTCCGACCAGCAGGTAACGAAGACGAGTATTCCGCCCACGGTGCCGGAAAGCCTGAATGGGTCAAACCCTTTCTTGCCCGTGATGTCATAGAATTCCAGCAACCCGACGGTGCCGATCAATACACCTGTGCATCCTAAGCCGACGTCCGTATCAAGAAATAAATCCAGGGCGACTATGCCGACAAACACAGCCATCATCGCCGTACCGAACGCCATTCTTGTTCCATGAGAAGAATTCACTCTATAAGTCCGCCGTAGCGTCTCTCCCGCGCGCTGTAGTCTCTGATGGCTTCCTCCAAATTCTCCTTCCTAAAATCCGGCCAACACACCGGAGTGACCCAGAGTTCAGCGTATGAAATCTCCCAGAGCAGGAAATTGCTGACCCTCATGTCCCCACCCGTCCGTATAAGCAGGTCGGGATCACTCATGTTTGAAGTATACATGTGACGTTTAAATACCTCTTCGTCTATATCGCTCAGAGAGACCTTTCCATCGAGTGCGTCAGCGACAATTCCCCTGGCGGCATCTACAATCTCCGCCCTGCCGCCGTAATTAAGGGCCAGACACAGGACCATGCCCGTATTAGATTTACTTTCTTCTTTGTTTATGGCGATTTCTTTCTGAACGTCCTTGGGAAGGCCTTCGATTTGGCCTATTGCGGTGAAGCGGATGTTGTTGTCCAGTATGGTTGGTCTCTCACGAATCAGGTAGCGCTTGAGAAGCCGCATTAGTATTTCAACCTCGTACCTGGGACGCGACCAGTTTTCTTTGGAAAAGGCGTACAGGGTGAGCTGCTCAATATGCCTTTTCGCGCATGCGGTCGTTATTTCCCTGATGGAGTCAACTCCTCTAACGTGACCTCGTATCCTTGAGAGGCCGCGTCTTTTGGCCCAGCGGCCGTTACCGTCCATTATTATTGCAATATGTTTGGGAAGATTGTTATTAATCATCGGCGATACGGATGACCTGTTTACGCTCCGGCCCTACGGATACCATGATTATCTTAAGGTCCAGAATCTTTTCGAGAAAACGTATGTATTCCCTCGCCCTTGTCGGGAGTTTATCCTTGCCGGTAATACCGGAGGTGTCCACTAACCATCCAGGCAGTTGCTCGTATACCGGTTCACACTCCGGCAAGAGTGCAATGTCAGGGGGGAACGTCTTGTATGTGCGGCGGCCGTTCTTGTAGCCCACACATACATTGATTGTCTCTTCCTGGTCGAGCACGTCCAGCTTTGTCAGTATTGCAGAGTCTGCGCCGTTAATGGTTACTGCGTGTCTAACGGCCACTGCATCAAACCATCCACAGCGTCTTGGCCTCCCTGTCGTGGCCCCAAACTCGGCACCCCTCTCCCTAACGGCCTCACCCAACTCCCTGTCCATCTCAGTGGGAAACGGGCCGCTCCCCACACGTGTCGTGTAGGCCTTCATTACACCGTATACGTAGTGTATGTATTTTGGAGAAATGCCCGTTCCGGACGACACGCCGCATACACTGGGGTTGGAGGACGTAATGTAGGGATAAGTGCCAAAGTCAACATCAAGCATAGTCCCCTGGGCGCCTTCAAAGAGTATCCGCTTTGACGTCTTTGCGGCATTGTTTATAAGCTCGACCGTATCGCATACATAGGGGGCAATCCTGTCGGCATAGCCCATGTACTCATCGTATATTTTCTCCCACGACAAGGGTTCTGCGCCGTGTAAGTTGTGAAGTATTTTGTTCTTTTCTCGTACGACTTCTTTGAGTCTATTCTTCAGGTGTTCAGGATGATAAAGTTCTGTAACCCTTATACCCGCTCGCGCCATCTTGTCGGCATAGCAGGGACCTATGCCGCGTCCGGTAGTCCCTATCTTGTTGTCTCCCTTCTCCGATTCAGACATACGGTCAAGCAGCTTATGATACGGAAATACGAGATGTGCGCGGTCACTTATAAAGAGCCTATTTTTAGCGGAGATATTGTGTTTTTTAAGCTCGGCCAGTTCCTCCAGGAGTTGTGCAGGGTCCAGGACGACGCCATTGCCGATTACGCACAGCTTGTCCGGGTGCAAGATACCTGAGGGTACAAGGTGAAATACGAACTTAGAGCCGTCTATAATTACGGTATGGCCTGCGTTGCTACCCCCCTGGTATCTGACTATAATGTCGTACGCATCGGCAAGGATATCTATAATCTTACCCTTGCCTTCGTCGCCCCACTGGAGGCCGACCAAACAGGCATTGGACATCTAGCTGACCTACTTAGAAGTTGTAATGTCAATTACTGCAAGTCCTTACAAAGCAGTGTATTAGAATTATAAAACAACTGCCCCAAATTGTCAATAATAAACGAAGTCGGCTTTTCGTTGAGGTAGCGGCAGTCGGTGCGTATAATATAAATGAACACGAAGACGGCTGCCTGAAAACGAGGAGAACACACATGGAGTCTGAAGCATTGAAGAGACAGAAGATGCTGGAGCTGCAACGAATGGCCGACTATGTGTGCATGCTCATTGTCGCCTCAGACTACCCGCAAATAGACATAGAGATAGAGAAAGCAAAGGTAAGAAACAGGTGTGAAGAACTATATCCAGACAGGATGGACCTTTATGAGATGATTTACGAGAGCCGTTTTGACCGTCTGTGGTACCAGTTCAGGGAGGCAAGGGAGTAACTCGCGCGAGGGGGGCGTCGGCAAAGGTAGACACGGCGGGTTTTGGAGGTCTCGGTTTACGTCTCGACAAGCTCTATCTTCTTGGGGTCGTCTTCACCCAGACTGAGTGCGGCGGCCGTGCGGATGTACTTGGGCTCCCGTTTCGCCTGCTTTAGGGACGGAAGCCCCATCTCTTTCCTCTTATCCTCAATTATATTGGCGCAGATGCGGTCCAAGGCCACCGGGTCTCTGCCAACAAGTATCCCGTTGAAATGCCATGACCACTGGCGCTTGAACGCCGGCCCGCCGTTATACTGGGCCACAAGGGCGTCACAGATAATAAGCCTCGATTTCTCTCTTATATAAGGATGCGTATTCAGCTCCGCGATGTATGGATCGCAGTTATTATCGTGATATTTGTTGGGATTATGGATTACACCGTAGAAATTCTTCATTGCCCCCGATATGCCTGACAGGTCGTGATCCTTGAGGATGGGCACGTTTATGACAGCGTCACACAAACTTGACATTATCCTGCTGAAGCAGCTTCCGACGCTCCCGGCCGTCTGTGGCTGCAAGTCGTAGCCGCCGCCTGAAAGCGCATCGGTGCCAAAACACTTTAGACCACCGCCCCTTTTTATCCTAAACCCAGCCTCCTCCAGCTCCGCGCTAGTCCTGTCAAAGACGATAATATTGTCGTCGCTTATACCGGCCGATTTCAGACCACCTATAATGGCCTCCACCAGCTCCATGTGGGGAGAAAAATGCTCCTTACCCAGACAGTTGAGTTTTATGCCTATCCTCTCCTTCGGTCTAAAGAGTGTAGACCAGGCATCGTGTGCAGTAGGGGCCCCTGTAATCTTCATTACACCGTCATCAACGGCCTTCCGCAATAATTCCCCGTTCGTCTTGCCGTCACCGTTCAGAAATCTTTCGGACCGGCTCAAGATCACCTTTGGCTTTGATATGGCGGAAGTCTCTGTGTCCCTGACGTTATCGGCAAGAATACTGCCGGGAAGGAAATGACCTAGAGAACAGGCAACCCCTGCACCAAATGCGTCTCTTATGAATTCCCGCCTAGTCTTTTCGTAATTCAACGAGATTACCCCTCTGTTATTTTGTTATGTCTTAGCATTCTTTGAAGTTAATTAAAAACCTATTATAAATCTGCCCTGGTATACTGTCAACAACGACAGCTTCGCCGGCGCCGCACGAGTGAGATTCAATTTATGTTGACCGTGTCGGGCGTTCCTGCTAGAATCCCCAAAACACGGCCCTTCTCTTCAAGGAAAATAACCACGCGTGAGACGCACTGTCTACCTTTTCTGCTTACTTTTATTATGTGGGTGTGCTAAATATGTTGGCGATATTGACGTAATAGAAGAATTAAAGCACCCCACAAAGTTCCCGGATATTTATAAACCTGAGGTGCTGAACGTAGGGGAGCTGGTAGCAGAGAATAAACTTAAAGAGGGTGAAAAGGTAAGACTGGTCTCTCTGGGAGAGACCAAATACACCAGCATCCAGATGATGCTGGTGCGAAACGGCGTTACTGTCCCTCCACATCTCCACAAGGACCACGATGTGGTGATGCATGTTAAAAAGGGTGGCGCTATAGTAATATTGAACGGTACACGTTATTACGTGCAGGAAGGGCAATTAATCCTCGTACCCAGGAAGACGTGGCATGAGATTGAGAACACGGGGAAAGAGGTTTTTGTAGTCGTCAATGTCTTTTATCCACCCTACAGGGGAGAGGATATAAAGTTCTTCAAGACAAAAAAGAAGAAAAAGAAGGAACAGAGAAAAGAATTGGAGTAGGATTTTATGCGAATATTGCTGACCAATGACGATGGTATTTATGCAGCTGGTATAGCGGCGATCAACAAGACCCTGAAAGAGATAGGTGAGGTGGTAGTGGTAGCTCCGGAGGCCGAGCGGAGCGGTGCAAGCCATTCCATAACCTGGGCCCATCCGCTGCGGCTCCGCAAGACCTACATTGAAAACAAGTTCTTTGGCTACGCCGTCAGCGGTTCGCCGGCCGACTGCGTCAAGATGGCCGCTATGGAGATAATGAAAGAACCGCCGGAACTGGTCGTCTCCGGAATAAATCTAGGGGCAAACACAGGCATACATGTGCTTTACTCCGGGACGGTCGCCGCATCTATCGAGGGGTCTATACTGGGCATCCCATCCGTGGCCGTGTCTATTGACGTTTCAAGGTATGTGGACCTTGGGTATGCAGCAATCATAGCCAGAGACGTCATAAAGCAGATAATAAAAAACAAGCTCCCAAAGTGCACACTTATAAACGTCAACATACCATCCGTGCCCAGAGAAGAGATTAAAGGAATCAGACTGACCCGCCAGTATACACACGGTTTTGAGGAGAGCGTTGACAGACGAAAAGACCCCGGTGGGAATACCTACTACTGGCTGGTGGGCGGCAGCGAGATTACCGTAGAGGAAGAAGGCACAGACGTCCAATCAATCCGGGATGGATACATTTCCATAACACCCCTTTGCTACGACCTGACTGACTACAATCTACTCAAGAGCTTAGATACTTGGGACTGGAAAGGCGTGGAAGAAGACGTCTGCAAGTTCAAGGGTGTGACGAAATAACAGAACTTCTTCCGTAAACGAATTCCTGCAATACGTCCAGTGGCTTATGCACCTTTAGGACGGCAGGGGATGATTCAAAAGCTCTGTTTGTTAAACGGCATTGGCAAGAGTTCAGAGAGTTTCAACTCCTTCTGCTTACCTGGGTTTGCCAGGATGATAACTAAATCCTTAGAAAATTCGGAGAGTACCTGCCTGCACGCCCCGCAGGGAGGCGTTAAGTCTTTTGCCTCGGTGAAGACGGCCAACGCCTCGAAATCAGTCTCCCCATCCGAGACGGCATTATAGACGGCGACCCGCTCTGCGCAAACGGTAAGACCATAGGAACAATTCTCTATATTACACCCGCGGTAAACCTTGCCGGACTTTGTACGAATGGCGGCACCTACCTTGAAACGGCTGTAAGGACTGTAGGAATGTGCCCTCGCCTCCTGTGCCTTTTTTACAAGCTCGTCTATTGTTTTGCTACTGGGATTCATCGTCCAGAAGTTTCTCGCTCGAAGCAATTATCGTCTTCAGCAGTCCAACTGTCTTGGTCCTAACCTCTTTCATTACGGAGTATACCTCTGTCTCAGAGATTTCCTGTGGCCCTATCCCGGCGGCCTTGTTGGTTATGCAGGACAGGCCGCACACCTTTACGTTCATCTGTCTGGCTGCAATTACGTCCATCACCGTGGACATACCGACTGCATCCGCCCCCAACGTCCTGAGCATCGCTATTTCTGCAGGCGTCTCAAAACTGGGACCACACACACCTGCATACACACCCTTCTCTACCTTTACTCCAATACTTCTTGCGGCATTTTCTGCCATCTTTATAAGTGCGGGGTCGTAGGCCCTAGTCATGTCGGGGAATCTTTTACCAATCCTGTCATCGTCTATGCCGATCAACGGATTTTGCATGGTCATGTTTATATGGTCAGTAATAAGCATCAAATCACCTATGCTGAATCCCCGGTTTATACCCCCGGCGGCGTTGGTCACAAAGAGCGCTTTTATTCCCAGACGGCATAGTATCCTTACCGGATAGGCCACCTCTTGTGCCGAAAATCCCTCGTAGAGATGAAACCTTTCGCTCAGACAGGCAACGGGTATTTCTCCAAGCCTCCCCGTTATCAGCGCTCCGTCATTTTTATCATTGGCGCGATGTTTGGGGAGAAGATGAGGTATATCGGCATATCTCACGGTAATTGGCGAGCTTAATTCACCCGCAAAGTCCTGCCACCCCGTTCCCAATATAACACCCGCTTTGGGCCTCTCAGGGACTCCGCCTCGGATGTATTCAACCGATTCCTGTAATTGTTCGTACAGCTCCGCCATTTTTGCCAAGGATTCTACCCTGTACGAGAAGAAAGTTAAAGAAATAATTATGCCTCCACCCCGACACTTCCCGCTTGACAGTAATTGTATTGGAGGTGTAAACTTGATTCGTTATGTTAAGGTAGTTAAGAGATGAAGAGAAGTAAAACCGTCTCAAGAAGGGAATTCGTTAAGGCTGGAATAACTGCTGCGGGCGCCTTATACCTGGGGTGTCCCGATGTACTGGCAGCCTCTGAGTCTGCCGCTGGCGCTGTAATCACCGGCAAAAGTGGTGGCGAATTTACCCCCTATGAGGCGATGTTCTATAAGAAGCTGGAGGATGCCCGGGTAGAGTGTCAGCTGTGTCCCAGGGAGTGTAAGATTGCAGACCTTGAAAGGGGGTACTGCGGCGTAAGAGAAAATCGCGGCGGCACATACTACACACTGGTGCACTCTCGCGCCTGTGCCCTTCACGTAGACCCTATCGAAAAGAAACCCTTCTTCCATTACTTGCCCGGTACGCCCGCAGTCTCAGTTGCTACGGCGGGCTGCAATGTAGAGTGTAAATTTTGTCAGAACTGGCAGATCTCGCAGTTCAGGCCGGAGCAGGTAAACAGTATGAAACTTACACCCAGCGATATCGTAGAACATGCAAAGAGGAGTCATTCTCCAACCATAGCATACACCTACACAGAGCCGGTCGTCTTCTATGAGTTTATGTACGATACGGCAAGAGCGGCCAGGCAGGAGGGTATTACAAGTGTAGTGGTGTCCAACGGCTACATAAAGGAAGAACCACTTGTCGAGTTGTGCAAACATCTTGACGCAGTCAAGATAGACCTGAAGGCGTTCACGGAAGAGTTTTACAAAGATACTTGCAGCGGGTCGCTGAAACCCGTACTCGAAACCCTTGTTACACTTAAAAAACTTGGGATGTGGTTCGAGATAGTAGTGCTTATTGTACCTACTTTAAACGACAGTGAGAAAGAACTGAAGGAGATGTGTACGTGGGTGTGTGAAGAGTTGGGACCGGACGTACCCATTCACTTCTCTCGCTTTCATCCTACCTACAAGATAACGAATCTGCCGCCAACCCCTGTACGCACCCTGGAGATGGCCAGGAGAATTGCCCAAGAGGCCGGCCTGAACTTTGCATATGTCGGCAACGTACCCGGACACGAAGGTGAACATACATATTGCCCAGGGTGCAAGGAAATGGTCATTAAAAGGGTTGGTTATACCATTGTGAAGAATACCATACTTAACGGTAAATGCCAGAATTGCGAACACCCCATCGCCGGCGTCTGGGACCTCAAGGTCTGATTCTACTTTATTGATCAACGTGATAAGCAGTACTGAGCTTACCTTGCACAGGGCTAGTCGGGTACGTTTACGGCGCCTTGCTCTCTAAGCCATTTCTTTTGTTCCGGTGTAAGGCCTTTTGCCCCCTTAAAGTTTGCCGCTCGGACGTTGTAGGCGTCCTGGATGTTGGTACCGAGTAGTTGGGCATTAGTTAGGTTTGAACCATATATTGAAGCATTACCCAGATTGGCACCCGTCAAGTCCGCCTCAACCAGATAGACACGCTCCAGGTTAGCACCAGCCAGGTTTGCACCGGTAAGATTTATACGTAACATATGGGCTACTCTCAGGTTGGCGCTTTCCAGGTTGGCAACCCCCAGACGGGCATCCTCGAGGTAGGCGACCTGCAGTACGGCGTGCTCCAGGTGGGCAGCGGTCAGATTGGCACCCTCCAGGTGGGCGCTGGTTAGATTGGCACCCCGAAGGTTGGCGCCCTCCATGTTGGCGCCCTTCAGGTGGGCCTTGAAGAGAAGGACACCCTGCAAGTCGCATTCGGGGCATTGCTTTGTTGCCAGCAGTTTTTCTCTGTTTTCTTCTACAGAGGCCGCATAAACTGGATATGAAAGGGTACAGGTTACCGCTGAAACAAATCCAATCAAGACGCTAAAGACAGTGGTCAATAATGTCTTTTTGGCATAATCCATTTGCAGGACCCCTTTTTTCTATAGTTATGTAGTGAGAACTCCGGGAAAATGCAAAATAAAACCGTCATTGTGAAGAGCCAAAGTGACAAAATCACACCGTAGGCGGAGATTCGCCTGTCTTTTGGCGAACGATCTTATAAGTAGCTACGCCTCGCTCTATCTTAATAATCAGCGCTATAAGCAGGGCCAGGCTCGCCCCGTTAAGCGCGGCAATGACGATACACGTGCCGGATATCCCCAAGATAGGCACCAGGACGATACCGGTAAGTGTTGCACCCAGAAATGCTCCGGTGTGGTCTGCGCTATTTATCATACCTGCCGTGAGGCCGGAGTCAACCTCTTCTTCCAAATATATTCGACTGGCTATGGGGAACTCGAGTCCGGTAATAATGCCGGGAATTACAAGCAATATCATAAAAAAGACCTCTGAGCCGGCGTAATGAAAGGGGAACCATTTGATAAACAAGATAACGGCTAGGGAGTAGGCTACCATCCCACCTACCATGTACGTGAGCACCCTAAGCCAGTTCCTGTGTTTTCTCAGTATAACCGCATTGCTGATATAGCCGCCGGCGGCGAGGCCCATCATAAACAGAGCGACGATAAACCCTATCATCTCGTAGACGTATCCATAAATATTTTGGAAGGCAAATATCAGGACAATCTCGAGGGCTATGGCGGCAAAACCTGTTGTCGCAATGGCGAACAGGCTGTCAAACCGCTTCTCCTTAGGAATATTGCGAAGTAAACTGTTCTTTACGGCAAGTCTTATTACCAGAAAAAGTCCTATAGCGGCCAAAAAGTACCATAGTTTTAGCTTACTCAAGGACTTCAAAAGATCCTGTAATTGTCCCCCGGCAAACTGGTCCCAGAGAAGCAGGTTGTAGAAATAGGTGACGGGCTTTGAGTCGGTGTTAACTCGCAGGTCTCGTCTGCTCTTTAGGTGTTCCTCCATAAAGCGGACCTGCCAGGGCTCCAGGTAGGGGAGGAAGTGATATTCTGAGAAAGAGTCTGTCCTTATATTGCGCTCCTTGTATCTCGCAATCAACGTGTCCAGGTCGGCGGTTATGATATTCGGCTCCAGGCACGCAAAATAGTAGTTTGTCTGACCTGGCGTTACAATCACGTACGGGAAAGTCTCTTTGAGGGTTCTATATATAGAGCCCGTATAGCTCCCGACAACCTCACCAATGTACACTACGGCGGAGCTTATGGACGTGACAAGGATTCCGTCATGCTCCAGCAGGCCTTTCGCCTCCTGGAAAAATTCCAATGTATAGAAACGGTTCAGGGCGGCTGTTGATGGGTCCGGGACGTTGATGAATATGACGTCGTACTTGTATTTGCCCTGGGCGGTCTTCACAAAATAGCGGCCGTCAACGGGAAATACCTTCACCCTCTGATCGGCGAGTGCGGCACGGTCCTCCTCGGGAAGATACTTTTCCGTAATCTCCAAGAGTTTCGGGTCAAGCTCTATGTAATGGACTTCCTCAAGTGGGTATTTCAGCATCTCCCTCAGTAAGCCGCCCACGCCTCCACCGATAAGCAGCACCCTCTTTGGAGAAGGGTGTTCCGAAAGGATTAAGTGGGCTACGGGCCCGTACTCGTATACGTTCGGGAAGGCGAATGTGTACTGCCCGTTGCTGTATACGCTGTACTGGTCCTGCTCCTTACCGATGACTATGTTTTGATACTTGGAATCAGCCGACTCCATCAGCCTTATACTTGGATTAAACGACTGCCACCTTTTTTCAACGAAGAATGACTCTATCCGGCCGATGTCGCCGGAAAATATGAACCACAGTGAGATAATCAGCGGTGAAATAGATGCCCCAAGCAGCACTTTCCTGGGAAAGACCTTCACAGCAAACAAGATAAGCGCAATCATGTTTATAAGGACTACAGAGGTGAGTGCCGCCATGGTCTCGTAAGAGGAGCTCCAGGGGGCCAGTACAAAGGTAAACACAGTCCCACCCATGAGACTGCCTATGGATTCCAGTATATAAACCACGCCTATGTCCGTAGCGCCACCGCGTGTAAAGCCTTGAAAGACAGCTGCAGAAAACGGAAAGACGAACCCGATGACGAAGCTGAACGGCATAATGATAAGGGGTGACGACCATAAAAGTGACAGGATGGAGATGTGCTGTCCGTAAGGGACGTCAATCAGGTATCTGAGCAGCCTTATAATTGATACCTGCATCGGCAAAAGCAGGCACAGCGCCAACAGGAGGAACAGGAATACCGTGAATCTGCTCTCTACGTTTTTAATTACTTTGCCGCCAACCCCCGCACCGATGGCGACGCCAAGGAGCCAGGCGCCAAATATTACCCCAAGGCAGAGCTCGTTCCCGTAGAACACTACCAGCAGCTCCCTCACCAGCAGTACTTGCGCAATAGTGGCGTGGGCGCCAATGAGAACTACTGCCATAATTAACGGATACCAGGTCTTTTTATCGTTTAATGGCATCGTATCTATCCCAGGCACGTCGTCGCAGCCTTGGAGTGGGAAATTTGTTTGATAGGGGACACTTTGTGGTGGACGAAACCCGAAATGGAAACCTGCCCTTTAGGTTCAGGCATGGCCCGTGGGTCCATAATTATGCGGTGTATGCTTTAGAGATGAAAACGCAGCCGCTAACGTTGCTCCAGGGGGCCCCTTGGCCCCTCCTGTTCTACCGGGGATGTGACTAAAGAAGGCCACTCCATAGTACTTGTTCTAAAATTAGTACCCACTTCCTCATCCGGTCCTTCAGCGCAGCCTGTAGAGACCAGCAGCAGAAATATACCCAAGATTGTTGTCCTTTTGTGCATTTTCAGTCCCAAGAACAAAAATATCACATCTCCCACTTAAGTCAAATGAAATTCTAACCTTGCTTGAGGGGCGGGGGCGAGGGCCCGCCCCCCCGCAGAGGGGGTACTGGCGTACAGCGGCCTTTTCGCCCAACGGTGCAAAGTGTCTCTAGTATGGTCATAGATGTCTTTAGAGGAGTAAAAACTTCGTTGTTTACCGCAGAATTTGGTGGTATAGAATGAGTAAACAAGATGTCTGCCATTAGCAGAGGTACATATGCATGTTCAACAACATTAGTATGTTTGAAGATGCTGACAGATTTAAGGACATGACACGGTGAAAGGATAAGGGTTTGTCTCCGATAAATATACCATCATATTGGGAGGAGTTGGCAGAGGGTATCCACCAGGTAAAAGGTGCAGTGGTGGTAGTAGGCGCCTCTGATACAGGAAAGACTACGCTGGCCTGTTACCTTGCCGAACAACTTCTTAGGAGACGCAATGTGGTCTCGATAGTATCTGCTGATATGGGGCAATGCACATTTGGGCCGCCGGCTACTATAAGCATGGCCATACTGGAGTCAATCTCAAGATTCACGGAAGACGTTTCGGTACACTCCATGTACTTTATAGGCTCCACGTCGCCCGTGGGTCACTTTCTACAGACAGTGGTCGGCGTAAAGAAACTGGTGGACAGGTCGCTTCGTAACGGTGCAGAGGTGGTGATTATTGATACTACAGGGCTTGTGTATGGAGGCGCGGCCTGGGAACTCAAATTCCACAAGATTCAACTTACAGACGCAGGGTTCATAGTGGCGCTCCAGAGAGAACGAGAACTGGAGGACATACTTCTTCCCCACGAGCGGCGGATAGGGCGCAGGCTGTACCGTCTTCCCGTGTCTGAACATGCGAAGGTGCGATCACCTGAGCAGCGTCGTGAGCATAGACGGCAGAGGTACAAGAATTATTTTAGGAATGCGCAGGCCAAGTCACTATCACTTAGAGATGTACATCTCATCAGTCCTTACTGTAGTGCCATGCAAGGCGGGAACAGCAGTAGCTTCAGTAGAGTGCTGGTGGGCCTCAACGACGATGAGAATTTCACTGTAGCGCTTGGTATCGTTGAGGAGGTAGATTTAACGAGAGATACAATTAGGTTGATAACGCCGCTAGAAGCCTTAGGGGACGTCAGGTTGATAAGGCTCGGTTCTGTTAAGATAGGGGAGGACTGGAATGACAGCCGTATCAATTTAACGTAGCTGCAGCGGCAGAGCTTGCTCTGCCGCTGCAGGAGGCTTTGTGGGGTACGCTTGCTTAGCGAGAGTTAAATTAGGCCCCGAAGGGAATATTGATGGAATGTGGTTACTACAGTGACGACAATATATCTGTTTATGAGGCCGTTGGTGCTTGTGTAGACTGCATCCGGAACGGGTGGGGATAGTTTATAGTGGTTAAGAACGTACTGATTACCGGCAGGCCGGGGGTGGGTAAGACTACCGCCATCAAAAACATATTGACCGTCCTGGACCTAAAACCAGGCGGTTTCTATACTGAAGAAATAAGAGAGGGCAGGGAACGTAGTGGGTTCAGGATAAAGACATTCGGCGGCAAAAGCGGCATCCTCGCACACACAGACAACAGGAGCGGTCCGCGGGTGGGGAAATACGGCGTAGACATAAAATCTTTCGAGTCCACGGCCTTGCCTGAGTTAGAAGATGCCATCGGTAACAAAAGGCTCATAGTTGTAGACGAAATAGGCAAGATGGAACTATTCTCTCAAAGATTTAAAGACTTGGTACTACAGTCACTTGATGGGCCCACGCCCCTTCTGGGAGTTATCACGGAGAAGGGTAATGTGTTTGTGAGCAGTATAAAGCAAAGAAATGACGTCAAGCTGTTCAGAATCACCACGGAGAACAGAGACGCCGTAATCTCTGACATACTGGAATCTCTAAATGAAATTATGTAGATGTAAGTAGTAGGGTCATGGTCACACCATGACCTTACCCGCAGAATCTCTGAATGAACCTATTTGGGGTGTGTTGTGGGTGTTTCTTTCTTCTCAGGTGTGTTTAGGGTTGTGGACGTTTTGAAGAGCTTTGCGGTGGGCAACTGGGCCTCAAAGCCCATTGCTTCTATTATTTGTTCCGCCAGCATGCTTGAGAGGGTGTCCAGCTCCTCCTTGAGTAGCTTTGCGTCTTCTTCCTCGTACATCTCGTAATCGAAGCCGAACTTCTTCTCCTGTGGTATTGCCTGCCCCAGCTTTGTCTGCCACAGTATTTCTTTCCCTTTCGCCCTTGTCATAACCACCTTTGCCATGAGAATGGTATGTGGTTTAGAAAGCACGCCAGGGTCCGTTATGCCGTAGGAAAGAACATACAGCTCTATTATCGTGTCTGCCCCTAATCTTTTTGCTATTGTCTCATAATCCTCGCTTGTCTTAGCTTGCTTGTCCTGCAGCTTGTATACGGTAATATTGTCATCTACCGCCTCGGGCGGTATGATATTGAAGCGTGCCCGGCGTTTGAGCTTAGCGTAAAGGTCGTCCCTGAGCATATGGCCTATATGGGTATCGTAGGTCAGGTCATTAAACCTTCTGGTATCCTCCCTTTTTGTGTCAATCATTGCCGCCTGAAGAAGGAGTTGAGGGAGAATGGCAGGCCCTCCAAAGAGCATCAGTAAAAGCTGGTCGTCTGCCGTAGTGTTTATTGTGATATCCGGTCTCGAGGCTGGTGTAAGTATTGCCACCGTGCTTATGTCCTTCATCCCTTCCGTGCGCAGCGGAACCTCCATTACCTTCTCTGCGCAGCCTGCAACAAGGCATAAAAGGAGGAGAGGTATTAATTTTATAATAAAGGCTGACCTGAGAGACCATGCACGATTGCCGTTCTGAGGGAATGGAATCCGCCTGAGGCGGAAGAAACCCGGATTCTTCGTTCCGCCCGGGATGGCCTGAGGTTTTAGATCAACTTCTTCAGGGCTCTTGGTAAAGCTTGGACAATTCTCTTGGCCGTTAGGGTTCATTTTTAGCTGCGCCAGACCCCTGGGTACGCTGATTAAGGTCTGATTGTTCTTCGGGGAGCAGCATGAAAAGCCGTTCTTCGACATATTGAAGACCGTCTAATATCTTCTGGAGGTCTTGTTCTTTGGTAGTTAGGTTACTGCATTTATTGTAAAACTCAGCAGCCACGGCATAACTGCGCACGGCCTCCGGTACAGAGCCTTCAGATTGATATAGGTCGCCCATCGTTTTGTACGCATCCGCCGCCTTCAACCCAACGTCAACAGAGGTGGGCGAATAGTGTAAGGCAAAGAAATAATCTTTAACGGCCTCACTACAGTTGGTAAGTTTCTGAGCGGTAGGCATATCCTTCTGGTTCTTTAGAAGTTCTCCATTGCCCTTTTCGGTCCAGTATTGAAGGAGTGATACTCCGCCTACGGTTGAATAGGGTGGCTCGACCACCTTTACCTTCCACAACTGATAGACAGGCATACTGTACGAGGCTATTACAAAATTAAGCAGCTTGCCGTTTCTAAGCACCTTAATCGTAACCTCCGGCACCTTCTTGTCTATCTTGTGCGAATTCGTTACAAAGTCGTCTAATTTTGTAACCTTCTCCCCGTTCAACTCCACAACCAAATCTGCCACCTTAATTCCTGCCTTTCCTGCAGGAGAATTTGGATAGACTTCTACCACCTTTGCCCCTGCCTGTTCGCCTTGAGACAAGACCAGTCCGGAAAACAAGGATGCACCACATACTGGGGCAGCGGTACCGTATATTACGGTCAATAAAACGCCAAGCAGAGTAGCCGTCTTCTTTAGAGATATCGTTGGGTTCATTTTAAACAAGTCCCGTTCTCCTAGCCGCTATATCGCCGAGAAGAAGTCCCATAGCAATAGGGATTAAAAACTTAGAAAGGTCTTCTGTCAAGAGTACTACCTCTGTATTGCCGGTTATGTCCTCAAGTTTGGGGTTGAATTTGCCTTTAGTCCTTTGGGAGATTACTTCCAGGAGTTCGGTGTTATTCCCCTGTGTCGCATCCTCCACGGGTACGGGCGCTTTCTCCGGTGGGATAAGCATACCTTTGACCGTACGGTCCACAACTTTACCTCCTTCAACCCGGGAGAAATCTAGTGAATATGGCCCGGGTTTCAGTCCCTCAAGGGACGCAGTGTACCTCTTGGGTGCAACCTGTTTAAGGTTTAGTTCCTGTTCATCAGAATTTGGAGGAAATATATGCACCTGCAATTGAGCGTCGTCCTCCAATTCTCCTCCAGATTCTATGATAAGTGTGCGTTCCCCCTTGCTGTCGTCAATTTTTAAGGCATAGCTCCCTTTGGGTTTGTCTCTCATAGCCCAGCGTACGGTTTGAGACCAGAATTTGTTATACTTCGCCCAGTTTATCCATTCTGAGGACCAACGGGCCTCGGCGTCAGAGGTGTAGGCAACTACCTTTCCCAAACCGTAGCGCCAGTCGGCAAGGATGGGGTCTGGTCTGCCTTGTATCTCGGTAAACAGCGGTACCTCGGCCTTATCCTTGGCCCTGGTAAGTGAATATCCCTGCAGCGGCGGTATCTGTTCCTGCGAGAATCCCTTAAGTATTTCGCTGGAGGGGTCGATACGGGGTATGAAATATTCTTCATGAAAATCCGCCTTGGTCAGGGCGGCGTCCGTATCCAGCACCACCAGCTTGGGGAGTTCATCCTCGTCTTGCAGTCGATAAAACTGTCCACCTGTCCTGTTGGCGATATCCTTTAGTAAGCGGGTGTTTACCAGCCAGCCGCCGATGGCTATTGTAGAAACGGATATATTAGCCTGCTTGAATTTGTCCATCAAGTCCTCGTAGCTGTAGTAAATAGATTTTGTGTTGCCGTCTGAGAGAAGAATGACGTGGTTAACCGTGGACCCAGATGTTGAGAGTCTTTTAAAGGACTCTTTCATTGCAGGGAAGATATCCGTTCCGCCGCCGGCGCTGAGGCGGGTGAGCTTATTTAGAATGTCTGTGTCCGATATGTTTTCAATCGGCTGCAGTTCCACTATTATATGCGGTATTGCGTCAAAGGCGATCAGCCCCATTAAATCCCCTTTTTTGAGCTGTTTCAGTAACTCAATGGCACCCTTTTTTGTGGCAAATATCTTCTTACCCGTCATACTGCCGGATTTGTCAACAAGAAGTATAATGGAGACCCTTCTTGGTTTCTTTTCCTTGAAGGTGCTGCCGGAGGTCACCTTTACAGGGAGTATGTCCTCTATTGGGGTATTGGAATAACCTCCCTGTGCATAACTATTTGCGCCGCCCACCATGATAAAACCCCCGCCAAAGTCCCTGACATAATTCTTTATTGCGTCCATTTGGTCTTGACTCATAACGCCGGCGGGTACGTTAGAGAATACAAGGGCCTCGTACTCCAGCAGTTCGTTCAGGGATTTCGGTATGGCGTCTATCCCGACTGTGTCCACGATTACGTCTTTTTGTTCGATTGCATCTATTAGAAAGGGTCTCTTGCCTGGGTCTCCACGGACGTAGAGTATGCGGGGTTTCCCGATCACGTTAACGGCGGCGCGCCTGCTGTTATTATCACTGTTGGTGTCTCCACCGGTTTTTATTTCCAAATTGGCGTGGAACTCGACAACCCCTTTTTCTTCTGCCTTATAAGGGACCTCAAAAACGCTGATCCCGGTGGGAAGGTTCATATCCCATTCACCAAGGAGATTTTCACCCTCAGAGAGGTGGACACTCCCTTCTACGGGATAATCATTTTGGTTTTCTACCGTAACCCGGACATCAAACGTTTCTCCGAGGTTGGCGTCTTGCGGAACAAGCAGCTTTTTTATAGACACCTCTTTTGCTACGGGTGGAGGCGGGAGCTCTACGGTATAGACCTGGACACCTTCTTGTTCCATTATAGAAGAGGCCAGCAAACTGCTGCCGATATTTTCATTGCCGTCTGTAACTAGAATCACCCTTTTGACGCTGTCTTCCGGGAAAAGTTTGAGGGAAGAAAGCATTCCGCTTGCGATATTGGTGCCGGTGGTATCGAGTTTCCATTTAAGGTTGTTTATGTCCAGTTTCTTGGCCATGGGTGACGCGACCTGGGCGTCTGAACCGAACACCACCAGACCCCGTCTGGTATCCTTGTCAAGTTTTTTGTCTGTCTCCTGCAGGTAGTCGGTTATCCAGGCCTTGTTTTCCTGGCCGATGCTGTCTGTAACGTCCACGCAGAACACCACTGCCAGGTCGCTTGGTTTCTTGTCTACCCTATGGATGCCCGCCATTGCCAAAATGAGAAGGGCCAGCACAAGACTCCGCAGAAAACTTGAGAGTAGTATCCTCCACAAGGGCACCTGCCGGAAGGTGAGAAAGGATAACCCCCAGATTACGGGGAGTAAGCACGAGAGGTAAAGCAATATGGGTCGTTCAAATTGCAGTTCCATACCCTATGTTACCGTTGAGCGTGTCCTCAAGCAATAAAGAATCCATTCGGCAAGGAGCAGCAAGGCCACAAGGGCAAGGATGTACCGGCCGAACTCCATTCTTTTCTCCTTGACGTAGGTTGACGTCACTGCCTCTTTGAATTCCATATTATCTTTGCGTTGAGATGTCGGCCTGATGTTTGACTCTTCTTCGTCAAACAGGTTTGCGACAAACCTCACTTCATCCTTGCCGCTCTTCAGGACGTATTCTCCGGCATTGTGCGTGTCCATAATCGTAAGTGGACTGCCGGTAGCGTTTATCTTTACGGTCTTTCCCTTTGGTGTTACCAGTATAACCTCTTTTGTTTCCTGTTGGTCTTTTAGGTCCACGATAAAGGGTTCTCCGGTCTTTATCTGGTATGCCCCTGCGCCGTGCGGGTTCAGCCATTGTATGATATTCAGAAGCATTATAAGTATAGGCATGTTCTTCGCTTTGGACAGATTGAAGTCGGCCACATCGAAACCCAAAACTACCGCCCTCTTCCCGTGAACAGTTCCGGCAAGGGCCAGGGGGAAATCGTTTTCCACACTAGCTGCCATTATGAAGGGTTTTAGCTCCCCGCTAGGCTCCAGGTGAAGGGCTTTGTATATCCAGAGGTCTTCCATGTAGTCGAGGTGTCTAAGTAACGGGTTTGAGCTGTCCCAGTCTATGAAGGTCGCGCCGCGCACCCAGTCTTTCACGTGAAAGAACTTGTTGTCTTTAGGAGGAAAAATAAAGAGTGCATTCGTATCGGGATACTCCTGTGGGACGTAATTATGGAATATCATCATGTCGTAGTTCTTCACCACGTCCGGCGTGTAGGAAGAAGGCGGTATAACGGTAAATTCAATCTGCTCGGAGGCGTTTTCTATCTTTCTGATCTCTTCTACAAACAACTGCTCCTCTGCCACTACCAGGGTGCGTAGCGTCTTTATATGCTTGATGACGGCGTAGGCTCTGTTGTCTGTGCCGAGCGCATCGCTTGGGGACAATTCCACTCTCAAGAGCCCCGGTCCCCTGATGTCCTGGATCCTTACGGTTTTGTCTTCCCCGGGGATAAGCTCTACAACCTGTTCCTGCATCTGTTCCTGGTTGAGATACGGTTTGAGGAGAACCGTTTTTGAATCGTCAGAGAAATTCTCCAGGGTAACGTAAGCCTCTCTTTCTCCGTATCCCTTAAACATGTCCTGGTAAACGTTCAGGCCGGTGATTGCGACGTTATTCGCAGACGACCCGGCAAGATTCGCGAACCTTACGTTGCTGTCTATCGGGTGCGAAGGTTCTGTGTCGGTAAGCACGTGTAGTTCTCCATTGCCTAGGTGCCTCAAGAGGGAGATGGCCAGGCTGAGCGCCTCATTCATATTGTTGCCGGTTTCTACGGGCTCAAGTTCCCGAATAAGCCTGCGCAGCTCGTCCTTATTACCGGAGAAGTCGTTTAGTATGTGCGGCCTGGTGTGCATGGTGATTATCTGCATGCGGTCGCTGACGCCCATACCATCCACCAGCTTTAACGCCTCCTCCTGGGCCAGTTGAAAACGGGTGCGATTGCCTTCAAGCGTTTGCATGCTGGCAGAGGTGTCTATCAAGAGGATTATGTCTTTTCCGATTACGCCACGGGCAAGAGACGGCAGATACGGACGGGCCAGGAAGAATATGAGGAGTAAAAGGGCTATGAGTTGCATGAAAAAGAGCGCATCGGCCAGGAACATCTTCGTCCGGATGGTGTCATGCTTCAAGGTCCTCCAGGGGATAAAGCTCGGTACGGGGATTGTCTTATGTCTCTTGCGAAATAAGTAAATGAGTATCAAAAGACCTATTAAAGGCAGATATGCCAAGGCAAGCGGGTTGAGAATTCCCATTGAATGGTTACCTGATAAATCCTATCTTGGGAAGCTCCTTTAGGATTAGGTCCTCTATTTCCATATCGGTCCTGGCTAGTGTGTACGCCATGTTGTTTGCCCTGCAGTAATCCCTGAGTTCCTGGTTATGTTCATTAAGGAGTGCATGGTATCTCTTTTTAAGTGAGTTGGTGACGTTTATTATCTTACGTTCCTGGGTCTCCACGTCCAAAATCTCACCGCTCCTGATATTCTTAAACGGGTTTAGCTCTCCTGCACCCAGGACCTGAATTATTTTTATGTCGTAGTTCTTGAATCTCAGGATGCCAATACCCCTCTTGTACAACGTAGGCGGCACCATAAAATCGGATATTATGATGGCAGACCCGCCCTTGCCCCTGTTTTCATATGTGTATCTTGAGAGAAACCATTGAAGGTCGGCCTCGCCTCCGGGTTCAATTTCGTCCAGAAAGCTCTTTATCCTGAAGATACCGTTTAGCTTCTGGAAGAATTGGGTCTGCAAAATGGACCTGCCGGTGGTTTCTGTCGATGGACTGTTTATGGCCGCCACCCTTACACTATTGTGGCTGGATAGGCCGATGTAGGCCAGGGCGAGGGCAATCTTCTTTGCATACTCGTACTTCTTATCGGATTCCGGATAGAGCATGGACAGGCTGACGTCCAAGAGGATGTGAACAGAAAGCTCCACCTCCTCCTTGAATGTCTTTACAAGCAGCTTGTTTAACCTGCCGTAGAGATTCCAATCTATATACCTGAAGTCGTCGCCGGGATTGTACGCCTGGTAATCGGCGAACTCCACGCTGGTGCCCTTTTTGTTTACCGACTCGTAGCCGCCTTTTCGCGCCGCAAGGTGGACCCTCTTAACGTCTATCTTAAGACATTCCAATCGGCGAAGAAAGCCTGGTTTAAAGATGTCCCTCAGCATAGTAACTATTCCTTAGGTCCGAGTGCGTTCATTGCCTTTTTGAGAATGTCATTGGTGGTAACCTTGTCCGCTTCCGCCTCAAAATTGATGAGAATCCTGTGGTTAAGCGCCGCGACGACAACCCTGTCTACGTCCTCGAAGCTGACGTTTATCCTGTCGTCCAGCAGGGCGGTCGCCTTAGCGGCGAGGACTATGGCCTGCCCGCCTCTGGGACTCGTACCATAACTTATGTATCGGTTTGCGTATTCCCGTAGTTCGCTGCTCAAGTTACCCGTATCACGGCTGTTCTCTGGCTGGGTAGCCATTACGATATTTACTATATATTCCTGCACCTCCGAGGACATGAGCACGTCTCTGACCAGTCGGCGCATGTCCAGCACCCTCTTTAATGCCCTTTCTTTAGGAAATACAGTCTTAATCTCGTAGCTTTCGCTGGTGGTCGTTTGACTGAGGATGTCCCTGAGTGCGGTGTGGCTCGGATACGGTACGTTAAGTTTAAAAAAGAACCTGTCCATCTGTGCCTCCGGGAGGGGATAAGTGCCTTCCATCTCGATGGGGTTCTGTGTCGCAAGCACAAAGAAAGGTTCTTCCAGCACATTGGTGTTGCCTGCAACCGTGACCTGATGCTCACCCATCGCCTCCAGGAGGGCCGACTGGGTCTTGGGTGTGGCGCGGTTCACTTCGTCCGCCAATATTATGTTGGCAAAAATCGGACCTTTGGAAAATTTGAACTCCTTTCGGCCGTCTTCCCTCTCGATCACCAGCTGTGTTCCTATTATGTCGGCCGGCATAAGGTCGGGGGTAAACTGTATTCTCTTGAACTCAAAGCCAAGTGCCTTGCTGAGAGACTTTACCAGCAGGGTCTTACCAAGGCCGGGAAGACCCTCTATAAGCACGTGGCCGCCGCAGAAAAAGGCAATTAAGATGCTGCGGACAAGTTCCTCGTTCCCTACAATAATCTTGCCAATCTCATCTATTATGGTATGAAAATCCTTGCTAAAGGCCTTTACTTCGGCCGTCGTATCCGCCAACTTTTTCGTCCGTACTGTTGTAGAGGTGCTTTCCATTGTGTTACTCGTTGTCGGTGTAGATTTTCTTTATGATTGACTCATACTCCACGGGTATATGTGTTTTAGCTATGGCGTCGTCTTCCGCCTGCTCGTCGCTCAGGGTCGCTCCAGGGTCTATCCCTACGGTGGGGTCGTGCTTTTTGAATGGTCCTTGGCCTTCTATTACCTCTGTCCCTGCAGACTCCACATCACGATCTTCTCCGGCGTCCGCACTGTCGCCCTTAACGTGCAGTTCAAAGACCTTGCCGGTGGTAGTGTCTATGCGTTCTTCCCTGTCTGAATAGAGGCTTGTTCCGGGTTCACTGCCAGCGGCATCACCTCCCCACATGTCTTGTCCTTTCTGCGATGCGTCTCCACCGGCGCTGCCTGTTTTACCTGCGGAGGGCATGGTGCCTGGTTCCGAGCCGCCCAGTTCTTTACCCCCAGCCTCGCTTCCGGCACCTTGTTCCGGTGTAGTTCCTGATTTTTCTGCCAGCCCCTTGTCTTCTCCCTGGTCTTTTTCCTGCAGACCCTCCTGACCCTTTCCTGGGCCGGGTTCGTTCTTGCCTCCCTGCTCGGCAGAACCGCCACGCTTTTGCTCACTGCCGGACTGGTACTGCGGTGAATCTGCGCGTGCCACCCTTTCCAATCTTTCTAGGTCGTGAGAGATGTTCTTGAAAGAACGCTCTATCTCCTTCTTTAGCTGGTGAGAGGTAATTTGCTCTCCGGTTGTTCCCTTGGGGCCAATTTCCCCCTTGTCTTGTGATACCACTGCGCCTCTTTGTTCCCCCGATTCCCCAGTACTGTCAGTTGACTTACCTGTCTTAGACGGGTCTTTTGCGCCGGGAGCGGATGCTGCCTGAGAACCTCCCCGCTGTTCCTGTCCCTCACCGCCGCCTTTGCCTTCGCCCTTGCCTGCCCCGGCATCGGAGCCGGGAGCGCTGGCTGCGGTCTTTTGTCCCTCGGACTCCCCGACTCCCGCTTTAGATTGGTCGGTAGACTGTTTGCCGTCGCCCTTATCACCCTTTCCCGCCCCTCCCCCACTTCCCGGGGACTGGGCCGTCTTCTTCTCCCCTCCTTGAGCTGCACCCTGTTTGCCCCCTTTACCTTCTTCACCTCCCTCGCCGGTGCCCGCGCCTCCACCGCCGCCGGACCCCGGGGACCCGGCAGCCATTTGCTGCCCCTTCGACTTGCCTGCATCACCTTTAGACCCGGCGCCGGGCTGTTTAGCTAAACCTTCGCTACCCTTCTCTGCACCTTCCTTACTTCCTGCAGGCTGGGCGACCTTCTTATCTCCCGCCTGGGACCCGCCCTGTTCACTCCCTTTTTCAGTCTTTCCACTGCCGCCTTCGGTTCCAGAAGGGCTTCCGGTTTCCTGTTTGCCCCCCCCAGATTCCTTATCGGGTGCCTTTCCAGCTTGAGCAGTTTTTTTGGTATCCTCCATTTTTTTACTGCCGCCTTCGGTTCCAGAAGGGCCTCCGGTTTCCTGTTTGCCCCCGCCAGGTTCCTTATCAGAGGCCTTTCCAGCTTGAGCAGTTTTTTTGGTATCCTCCATTTTTCCACTGCCGCTGCCGGTCTTGCCTTCTTGTTCGCCGCCTTGCTCGCCGTGCGCAACCTTATCCTTAGATTCCCCCGCCCCTGACGCAGATGACCCTTCTTTACCCTGTGACGTACCGCCCTTTGAGGCCGTTTTCTCTCCAGTCTCGCCGGGCTTCTCACCGCCTGAACCGCCAGTCTCGCTTCCCTTTTGGCCGCCTTCCTGGCCTTTATCAGCCGACTTTTCTCCGGCACCCGTAGCTTCGTCACTACCGCCGCCGTCACCCCTCTGGGCCATAGACCCTTTCTGTTCACCCTCTTTACCCGAATCCCCCCCGCTATCAGTGCCTCCGGCCTGAGACTGCCCTTTGGTTTGAGAACCTCCCTTAGGCTCGCCCCCTTCTTTGGACTCTCTGCCTTCACCACCAGTTTCATCTCGTCCTTCACCCTTTGCACCGGCGGCCTCTGCCGTGGATTTACCTCCGGCCCCGGCAGAACCCTTCTCTTGCTGCTTAGAACCATCTTTCTGGGCGCCTGCGCCTCCCTCCGGCCCCGGCAGAACCCTTCTCTTGCTGCTTAGAACCATCTTTCTGGGCGCCTGCGCCTCCCTCAGTTTGGGATGAACTCTGTTGTTGCCCCTGGGCACCCTTACTGCCGCCTGTCTGGGCCAACTGCTTTTCTCGCGTATCTCCCCCGGATTCGTTTTCCCCTCCTGAGCTGCCACTGCTGCCGCTTGCGCCGGTCTTGCCCTTACCGCTGGAGTCACTGTCCTGCTGTTTCTGGGGCAATGGGTTAATGTCAAACGAGGGCATGGGTGTCTTTAGCTTTTCTTTAATCCTTTCCAGAGAGGAGGCAATCCTTGACCTGGTATCTCCGCCTTCAGAATCTTTTTGTTTTGACGTATCTTCTTTTGAGGTATCACCCTTTGACAGCTTATCGTCGCGTTTGTCCTGGGATGCGCCTCCAGATTTTTCTTGGGTCTGCCGGCCTTCCTTTCCTTCCCCACCTTTACTTCCCTGAGCACCGGCTATGTCGGTGCTGGGCGTACCGGAGTCGGGTGT
>MHZB01000016.1:29826-43590 GCA_001828605.1 Planctomycetes bacterium RIFCSPLOWO2_12_FULL_50_35
CGGGTGTCTGCTGTTCCTTCTGTTCGCTGCCGCTCTTAGCACTTTTTTCGCTTGAAGTACTCGCACCTGATGCGCCCGAGGCCGCTGTCTGTTGTTCCTTCTGTTCGCCGTCACCCTTACCGCTTCTTTCACCTGAAGTGCCCGAACCGGACGTACCTGAGGCCGCTGTCTGTTGTTCCTTCTGTTCGCCGCTACCCTCACCACCTCTTTCACCTGAAGTGCCCGAACCGGACGCACTCGAAGCTGTTGTTGTCTGTTGCTCCTTTTGTTCACCGCCGCCCGTCCCGCTATTTTCGCCCGCTGAGGTGGAAGATGTACCTCCGCCTTGACCCGAAGGTCTTGCGTCTGCGGCAGTGGCGTTTGATGCCTCACCACCTGTGCCACTCTCCTGTTTTGAGGCATCTCCTTTACTCCCCGAAGTTTCTGATGATTTTCCCTTGCCTTCTTGCTGTTCTCCCGAGGATGAGCCTTGTTGCCCCTCACTGCTTTTTCCACCCGCTCCGTCGCTGCTGGATTGCGGCATACCCGGCAGAGGCAGTGGGGGTGCCTGTCCATGTTGCGGAGGAGGAGGCATCAACTTTGCCAATAAAGAAGCAATAGAGTTCATCTCTTTGTGGATTTCTTTTTTTGCCTCTTGTTCTTGTTTGCTAGGCGCCCTGTACTCAGGCTTTGCACCTTGGGGGGTGTCGCTTGTGAACTTCTGGTCTGTTCCTTGTTGTGTCTGCGGCTGTCTATCCGATGGAGACCTGCCAGCCGTTCTCTTGTCCCTGTCGAGCGCTTCTCCCTTTTTATCCTCTTCTTTCTCCCTCTTTTCCTCTTGGGCGGATAGGGTATCAGTGGGCACTGCGGCCAGAGGTGTTTGTAACAGGTCATATTCAGGTACGTTAAGCAATCTATGCGCCTTCGATTCTTTGTAAGCCGTCAGTAGTCTTCTTTCGTGAAAATTGGGTACCAAGAGCAGTACCAGAGGCAGGGCTATTGCCAGGGGGATCAGTATCCAGAGCGTTTTGGGCGGCTTATGCGGCATAGTCCTTTTAAGGCGTTTGTCGTCTAGCTGCTCCACAACCTCAGCAATGAGCACGTCGGAGAATTTCGGTGGATTCGGGTTTTTAGCGCATTCAAGCGCCGTGATCAGACGTGCCTTGAGGTTTAGGCGGTTGTCAATGAAGTATGCCGTGCGGGTTAAACCGAGCCAGCTGGAATGAAGTCCTATAAGGGCTATGGACACATATACAAGAAAGGGTAAAAGGAACAACAAATAGAAGTGAAATGAGCCCCCCAGGAACTTTCCCATAATAGCCGCAGTCAGGGCCAGCGCCAGGGCGACCACCAAGACATTAACAACGGCCTTCTCAAGGCAAAAAAGATTGTATCGCTGCTTGGCCTTATCTAGCTGTG
Source organism: Planctomycetes bacterium RIFCSPLOWO2_12_FULL_50_35 (assembly GCA_001828605.1). Taxonomy (GTDB): domain Bacteria; phylum Planctomycetota; class Brocadiia; order Brocadiales; family Bathyanammoxibiaceae; genus 2-02-FULL-50-16-A. The sequence goes on from MHZB01000016.1 coordinate 31,225, forward strand.
AATATAACCTCAGTTTGTCAACGCCTGGCATCGGTCTCCTTATCACTCATAATGGTCGGGGATCCAGATTTTCTCTTCATACACCTCCCAGTATCCGGAAGGTACGAGTCTATCCTCGTAGTGTCCCTCGATTCTACGGTCGCCTTCCACCTTTTCTTCTACCCAGACATGTTCCTTTTTGGAGGTATCAACCCACTTCTTTCCTACAACGTGTTCGTAGTGTCCTTCTACGAAACTCTTGTCTGTGGCCGCGGGCTTTTGGCCTGAATTCTTATTTGCCAGTGTCTCTTGCCCCTCCGTTAACTGTTTTTCCAGCTCTTTTGACTCCTTTTCCATCTTCTTTTTCTCAAGATGGTCTTGGACAAGAGCGCCTCCAAGGGCACCGATACCCGCTCCAACCAGCGCACCGAGCCCCGGATTACCCAGCACCGCTCCAATACCGGCACCGGCCCCCGCACCTCCAAGCGCCCCTACGCCCGTGGTATTCTGAGAGGCAAGACAGCCTGCAGAGGCAACAGGCAATAGCAGGCAGATGGCCAGAAACATGCCCTTCATAGGTAAGTTATTATAAATTAACGGGGTACCAATACATTTCTAACAATTTAAAATAGCAAATAAATGATTTGATAGTATCAACAAATATTATCACAATGATTGTGTTTATGTCAAACCTTTTAAAAGCTGGAGTAACGTCAGGAAAAGGGTCGGAGTGTATGAAATCTGTGGAAAATAATGGAACTGTACACAAAAAGGCCATGGCCTTTGTGGGGACAAGCGGCTTTGTGTACAAACACTGGGCTGACGGCGTATTTTATCCGAAGAAACTGCCCCAGAGGGAATGGCTGGAATTCTATGCCACGCACTTTAACACGGTCGAACTGAATGTGGCATTCTACAGGCTGCCGTCAGAAGATGTCTTTAAATCGTGGTATAGAAGGACCCCAGGGGATTTCAGCTTCGCACTTAAGGGCAGCAGGTTCATAACCCACATTAAAAGGTTGAAGGACTGCGACGAATCCCTCAAGTTATACTTTAAAAGGGCGCGTCTCCTCAGAGAGAAACTTTCTATAGTGCTTTGGCAACTGCCCCCAAGATTTAAAAAAGACATACCCAGACTCAGGAATTTTGTGCGTGCGCTAAAGGGTTACAGGTCGGTGCGCCATGCCTTTGAGTTTAGGGACGTGACTTGGTTTGATGCGGAAGTCTTTGAGTTGTTGCACGAAGCGGACAAGACCTTGGACGTGGCCGTGTGTATGGCGGATTGGCCTAGCCACGTCGTGAAAATACCCGAAACTGCAAGCTTCATCTACCTGCGCAGACACGGCCCCGAGGGGGACGGACTTTATACAGGGTGCTACCCAAAGGGGGAATTGCAGAAAGATGCGCGAAAGATAAAGAAATGGCTGTCCGAGGGTAAAGACGTTTATATATATTTCAATAATGACGCCAACGGTTGGGCGGTGAAGAACGCATTGGATGTGCGCAAACTTTTGTAGCTCGTTACGACGGGTTGGAAGGAAGTTCTGTCTTGTGATTGCTGTCGTGTCGTGGGCTGATAGATAAATTAGCGCGGTCTGTGTGATGTAGACCGAATAGTCTCTTTACGGTTTCTACGTATCGGTGGCCGCTGCCGTTTTTCGCCTCCTGTTTGCCCACTTTTGCAGGCTCATGTAGCAGCTTGTTTAGTGTCCTTTCCATTGTGTAGACCACTTCCTGCCATTGGGTGTCGTTGACGTCTCCCAGTTTGGTTCTCAGTCTATTCAGTTCTTCCCTGCCCACCGCATGGAAGTGCTCTCTAAGGTTTGCAATGGTAGGACCTATTTTCATCTCTTCCAGCCAGTGCATAAACCGTTCCACCTCTTTTTCCACCATTACCGTGCACGTTTCCATTTCTTTTGCCCTATCGTCAACATTCTGGCTTACCACGGACTGGAGGTCGTCAATGTTGTACAGGTAGACGTTGTCCAGCCTTCCGACTTCCGGGTTTATGTCCCGCGGCACGGCGATGTCTATAAGGAACATCGGATTGCCCTTTCGTTGCAACATGGCCTCTTTGATGTGATTGGGATGGAGGACATAATGTGGGGCAGCAGTAGAGCTTATTACGATATCGGCCCTGGCTATCTCGCTCGCAAGATCATCAAAGCGCACTGCGCGGCCTCCAAATTCCTTTGCCAGATTAACCGCCCTGTCATAGCTTCGGTTTGATACCATCACAGTCCTTGTGCCCTGTTCCACAAGTGACTTCAATACAAGTTCCGCCATCTCTCCCGCACCGATAACAAATACGGTCTTATCGGAGAAATCCTGGAATATCTTCTCTGCAAATTCCACGGCCACGGAACTTATGGATACCTTTCCTTGTGCGATACGGCTGTTGGAATGGACGGCCTTCGCCACGGCGAGGGCCTGCTGGAAGAGCTGGTGCATAATCTTTCCGGTTACCTCGCATGAGGTAGCTGCTATATATGCCTCTTTCACCTGACTTACTATCTGCGACTCACCGACCACCATGGAATCGAGGCTGGAAGATACGTGAAAGAGATGCCTAACCAGCTCCGGCCCACTGTAACAATACATATGCTCTCTAAACTTGTCTGTTTCTGTGCCGTGGAATGCGGACAAAAAGTCCATAACGGCCTCTTCGTTGAGGGAGTCATCGGGTGAACAGGCATATAGTTCGACCCTGTTACAGGTCGAGAGTATCACAGCCTCACAGGAAGGGAACCTCTTGCGCAAGAGCTCAAGGGCCTCGGTGACCTTAGACGGGCTAAAGGCCAATTGCTCCCTTACCTCTACGGGTGCGGATTTATGGTTCAGTCCTAGAACCAGTAAATTCATCGCTTGCTCTCAAACTCTCTTATGATAAGCCGTGAATCTTCTTTTGAGGCGTCCAGATAGCCGTGCTGGGCGCCCAGGAAAAACGTGCCCAGGAACGTAAAAAGCACCAGTATAAATGCGGCAATGGTAAGGCCGGCTACCTTGTTGCCGTGCATCGAAACGCCCACCCTGAGATGCAACAGTGCCGCATAGAAAAGCCAGGTTACCAACCCCATCACCACCTTCGAGTCAAGATACCACTGCGGCCCAAGGGCATTGGAATATTTCATCCAGAATGCCCCAAGCACCAGCCCCAGGGTCAGGAGCGGAAAACCGAAGCTCAGCGCCCTCCACATCATGGCGTCCAGTCTTTCAAGCGAGGGCAGTCCGTGGAAAACCGGACCAAAGGTCTTGTGCTTTAACTGCCTTTGCTGGGTCAAATACATGATGCTGAAAACAAACGTAAGAGTGAAGGCGGCGTAACCCATAAACAATGGAACGATATGGGCGATAAGCCAAAACTTGCTGAGGGTCGGCGGGGCGACCAGCGAATTCCCCTTCATGTATAATGCGCAGATGCTCAACACAGTTACAATGGGGAACAAGAAAGCCCCCACTGAAGGCACGTTGTAAATATATTCTACTGTCGTAAATACCCCCACAACACACCAACTCAGCAAGATAAGGGCTTCGTATAAATTGGTTATAGGGACGTTGCCGGCCCGCGTTGCAAGGAGGATGAGGAAGACGGTATGCAGCAGGAATGCGGCGATGGGTAGACGCTCAGCCCATAGCTTGCTGTACCTGTCGGGCCTTGTGAGACGGCCGACCTCCCAGATGCTGGACAGGAGGTACAGAAGCGTAACTATTATGAAGGGGTTGTATAATACCTCTAGGTTTGTAGCAGTACTCATTTTTGTCCCGGTCCTAGATTCTTAAGTCTAAGAAAAAGCACGTGTTTAATCAACATAAATTTATTCCAGCGGTTACTTGTTATTTTTGTATTGACAAATTCACGAATTCTGAATAATTTACTTGTTTGGCATCAAATCTCACGAACGGCTTTTACGGCGTTCCATTAGTTATCTAACGGGAAGCGACTTAGGAGGGGAACTAGTGGATCCTGTAGCAAGAAATTTTGTCGCCGCCAGCGTTATATATTTTTTCCTGGGGGTGTGTCTGGGGATGATAATGGTATTTTTTGGGCTTGAAGACCATATGCAGCTCAGGTTTGCACACTCGCACCTGAACCTTCTTGGGTGGGTGTCAATGATGATATATGGTGTGGGATATCACATTTTACCCAGGTTCAGCGGGAATCCCGTGGCATATCCGAGTTTCATGGCATACCATTTTTGGCTTGCCAACGTGAGTCTGCTTGGTCTTGTCAGTCTTTGGGGCTATTCGCAGCTTTTGGCGGGTATCTTTGCGCTCATGCAGGTGCTTGCCACGGGCCTTTTCGTAGTAAACATCCTTGCCAGTATAAGGCCGGCTCCGCATACGGATTGACAAGTATTAGAAGGAGTAAATTACAGTTATGAGCAAACCTACGATCACAAAAAAGTCGAGTCTGGGAGACGTGATTAAGAATTACCCGGAAACCGAAACGGTGTTTAAGAAATATTTTGGCTCCGGCTGCTTTACCTGTCCCGGCTCTAAGATGGAAGACATTGCCTTTGGGGCTATGATGCACAACATGGACCCGGAAACAATCGTGAAAGAGCTCAACGATGCGGTCGAGAAGGCAAAGAAGTAGTGCTTTGTGAACGTGTGCAGTGTCAACTGGATTAATTACTTGGCGCGAAATTGTATTTTGTAGGAAGGAGATTATTCCTATGATCGATAAGGAGAGAGTAAAGAAGGTTCTTGAGGAGATAAGACCTGCGCTGCAAGCCGATGGCGGCGACATAGATTTTGTTGGTGTAAGCGATAAGGTGGTGAAGGTAAGACTGAAAGGTGCCTGTGGAACCTGTCCCAGCGCATTGATAACGCTGAAAATGGGCGTAGAGGCCCGGTTGAAAGAAGAGATACCGGAAGTAGAGTGCGTGGAGGCTGTTTAAGGGTTTTGTGCTAAAACACAGGCGAAAGGAGTAAGCGGCGAATGAGTTTAGTCTTAGGACCAATCCATCACTGGATGCACAAGAAGATTAAGGTTTCCGAGGCCAGGGAGAAGGCCATTGTTCAGGCCCTGAAAGACACGTTTGGGCAGGATGCCAAGAATATACTTGCAGATGTCTATAAAAAGTACCCGGAACCGCAGAATGACGGTAAATCTCTGGAGGAGATGTTAGAAGACAAGCCTATTCATTCCGGTATACAAGGGATGATAGACGATGTCGAGACCAGAGAGGCCGCCATTATTGCCGCTTTTGACAGAAAACTTGGTGATAAGGCAAAGAAGGTTGCGTCTGAAGCGGCTTATCAGTACGGCATAAGCTGTGGCCAGAAGGCCGCGAAAGATAAGAACCTTAGCCCAAATGACAAGACACCGGGAAAGGCCTTCGAACTGCTGCTGGACAATTATTGCGATGGAATGCCGTGCGACAGAGGCGCTCAGGTCATGGATGAGACGGCCAAAAGTATAGTGTGGGACCACACCGTATGTATTCACGGTAAGTATTGCGAGGCCGCTAATGCGCCGCCCAAGGTTGTGTGTGATATCCTGATCTCCTGGGTATCGGGCTTTGGAACGGGAATAAATTCTGCCTTAAAGCATACCAGGAGAAAGTGCGTCGCCCACGGCGATCAGACCTGTGAGAGCTGTTACGAACTAGGCTAGGGGCTTTTAACGGGCCCTTAGCCCTTCCTCCCGAATCTTCCCGTCCGGCTAGTCCACGTGTAAATACAGAAGAAATCCCCTAAGAATCCTGTATAATTAACGTTTTAAGTGTTCGACCAATAGTACGGCGAGTCTTTATTCGGGCGAACCTACAACGTGACTTACTCCAACGTTAAGCATATCGGCAAGCTTGCTGCACTATGCGCTCCGCTCGGAATGACACGGGTACTTGGAGGACTTTTTCGCAGGTCTTAGGAGATGGGAGAAAGACTTTTTGACAGATATTCACGGCAGATTTTCTTCCAGCCTATAGGCGTGGAGGGCCAAAAAAGGCTTTCCGATAGCTGCGCCCTGGTGATCGGGTGCGGTGCTACCGGGAGCGCATCTGCAGGGATGCTGGCCAGGGCGGGTGTCGGCCGGCTTAAGGTAGTTGACAGGGACTTCCTTGATGAGACAAACCTGCAGAGACAGTCCCTCTTCGATGAAGAAGACCTGAAAACGGGTCTACCAAAGGCAGTGCTGGCCGAAAAGAATTTGGGCAGAATAAACTCCTCCATAAAGGTGGAGGGAATAGTTGCAGACGTAAATCCCTCCAACATAGAAGCCCTGGCCTCGGGGGCCGACGTCATCCTTGACGGTACCGATAACTTTGAGACGCGGTTTTTGATAAACGACTGCGCCGTTAAGACACACACGCCATGGATTTATGCCGCATGTATTGGAAGTCAGGGAATGCTGATGAATATAATTCCGGGAGAAACTCCTTGTCTACGATGTTTAATGGAGACCACCCCTCCCGTTGGCACTATTCCTACCTGTGAGACCGCAGGTATTCTGGGTCCAACCGCACAACTGATAGGTTCGATGCAGGCCACCGAGGCCATCAAGATACTAACAGGACACCGTGAGTCGTTGATGAAGGACTTGATAAGGGTGGATACCTGGGCCTGGACACTGCAGAGATTCGACCTCTCGGATGCAAGGCTGGACAACTGTCCGGTATGCAGACTGGGCAGATATGACTTCCTTCAGCTCAGGTCCGGGGTTATGATTACCAGCCTCTGCGGCAGTAATGCCGTACAGATAGTTCCGCCGAATGGTTCAAAAATAGGGTTAAAAGAACTAGCTTCAAGGTTAAGCAGGCTGAGCGAGCTTGATGACGTTACCCATAACCCATTCCTGCTAAGGTTCAAATTAAGACACAAGGACATAGACATGACCGTATTCCCCGACGGCAGGGCAATCGTACAGGGCACGAAAGAACCCTCGCTGGCAAGGGACCTTTATTCTAAGTATATCGGTATGTAGATAAGATAACACGATGAGGACACGTTGACATGATATACCTTGACAATGCAGCCACGAGCTTCCCAAAACCGCCTCGGGTTTACCAGAGGATGGATGAGTTCTTTAGGCACAGGGCCGTAAACCCCGGCAGGGCGGGCTACAGACTCTCCGCGGAGGGAGAGCGTGAGATTGAAGGTGCACGGAAGACCCTGGCGAGTCTGTTCGGCGCAAGGGAATCGGAGAGAATTGTATTCACACTGAACGCCACAGACGCCATCAACATGGCTATAAAGGGTCTTCTCAAGGAGGGCGACCATGCCATCACCAGCAACCTTGAGCACAATGCCGTCACAAGGCCGCTGTGTGGGCTGGAGAAAAGGGGGATAATATCACTGACCCGTGTTGATGCCTCCCGCGAAGGCTTCCTCGACCCGGACGATGTCAAAAAGGCCATAACTTCGCAGACACGGCTCATCGCGATAACCCATGCGTCCAACGTACTCGGTACTATACAGCCGATAAGGGATATCGGTAAGCTGGCGAGGGAGAAGGGGCTTATATTTATGGTGGATGCAGCCCAGTCTGCGGGTGCCTGGCCAGTCAATGTAGAAGATGACTTTATTGACCTCCTTGCCTTCACGGGACACAAAGAATTGTTCGGTCCGCCCGGCACCGGTGGGCTTCATGTCGGAGAGAGGGCGCAAATCTCGCCGTGGAGGGAGGGTGGAACCGGCGTTAATTCCGAATCCCCCATACATCCGACGGCACTGCCGTTTGCCCTGGAAGGTGGGACGTCGAACTTCCTGGGCATAGTGGGTCTGAAAACAGGCGTGGAGTTTATCCTGGAAACAGGCGTTGATAATATAAAGCGGCATGGACAACGGCTTCTCACAAAAGTCCTTAACGGCATTGATGGGCTTGGTGACAGGATTGTTGTGTACGGGCCCGGCGCCTCCGAGGGGGCTAAAAACAGGCTGCCAATTGTCTCTATAAACATAAAGGGATTTGAGCCGCTTGTGGCAGGCAGTATACTGGACGAATCTTATGGTATTGCCACGCGCTCCGGACTCCACTGCGCACCCTTTGCACACAAGTGTATAGGATCCTTTCCAAAGGGTACTATCCGGATAAGTCCGGGGTATTTCAACACGGAGGACGACGTAGCGCAATTAATCTATGCCCTGAAAGAGATTGCAAGCTCTGTGAGGGTGACTGCGAAGTAGGGGCACGCTGCAACGTGCCCCTACTTAGATTATTCGCTTTTACTCAGAAGGACTTACTTTATGTCAGGTCACTGTAAGAATAGACGGTATTTTGTAGCGTTGGAGCTTGCTCCAACGTTTAACGTGGCAGTCCGCCTAAGGCGGACCACGCTACACACTTCGCTCAGAATGACACACAGCGGGTATCGCAGGGCTGAATCCCTGAGGCACCCGGCGAATTGTATAGCCATAACTGTGTGGTAACCCTGGTGGAGAGATGGATTATGATGTGATGCCACACTCATTAATTCCATTGGAATAGGCATAAAATGAATATCAGACAAACCAAAAGATTCATTCAGGAGTACATAGAGAAGATTATAGTAACGATAGATAACTTGCTTAGTTGGTTCAAGACATTTTGAGGAGAGAGGTTAAGGTTGGTCTGGTTTATGACAAGGATATAACTATTTAAATCGCACCCTTTGCCAATGACTTAGAACGGCAGATTGACAGGCTGGTGTACGAACTCTACGGCCTGACCGGAAAAGAGATTGCCATTGTGGAAGAATCCGTGAGGCAGCGGGGTATCGCAGGGCTTGCCGCCCTGCGATAGGCGGGTCGAGAAGACCTGCCCTTACCCAGCGTTATTTGTAGCGTCGGGTCTCCGCATCCGACGGCTCTTTTCATCGGATACAGTGGTTGTATGCTACTTCAAAAATGAAAGAGATAGCACTAGACGGCAATAATCTGACCATTGCAGGCCTTGCGGCTGTTGCCAGAAAGGGGCTACATATCTCACTAGCCCCCTCCGTAGCCGAGAGGATTGGGAAGGCAAGAAAAGTGGTTGAGGATGCCGTTAGGGGCAAGAAGACAGTCTATGGTGTCACAACCGGATTTGGTGCCCTGGCCAGCGTCATACTATCCAAAGACCAGACCAAGGACCTGCAGAGAAACATACTCCTGAGTCACTCTGCCGGTGTGGGACAGCCGTTTGACCAGGAAACAACCAGGGCCATAATGGCCCTCCGTGCAAATAGTCTTGCCAAGGGTTACAGCGGTATACGATTAGGCACACTCAAGACACTTGTAGAGATGGTTAACAGGGGTGTACTCCCCGTTATCCCCGAGAAGGGTTCCGTGGGCGCAAGCGGCGACCTTGCCCCGCTTGCACATATGGCTCTTGTAATGATTGGGGAGGGTGAGGCCGTTTACAACAATACTCGTATGTCAGGTAGTGAGACCATGAAAAAGGCGGACATACCAATATTGCAGCCAGAAGAAGGTGAAGGGCTTGCAATTATAAACGGCACTCAGGTGATGACCGCCGTAGGAGTCCTGGTTGTCCACGATTCTATTAATTTGGCGAAGGCAGCCGATATAGCGGCTGGCATGACACTTGAGGTGTTGTTGGGTTCAAACGTACAACTGAATCAAAGAGTACACGATGCAAGACCCCATCCCGGTCAATCCCTATGTGCGGAAAATCTAAGAAAGATAATAGCCGGTAGCGCGATTATAACCTCCCACAGGGATTTCAGCCGTGTTCAGGATGCCTACTCCATAAGATGCTGTCCGCAGGTGCACGGGGCCTCTAGAGATGTCCTGGGCTACGCCAGAAAGGTGGTGGAGACGGAGATAAACTCTGCTACAGACAATCCTATGATATTTTATGAGACGGGTGAGATACTTAACGGTGGTAACTTCCACGGCCAGCCCGTGGGCCTGGCCATGGACTTTTTGGCCATGGGGCTGTCTGAGCTGGCAAATATATCGGAGCGCAGGATAGAGCGATTGGTGAACCCGCAACTCAGTGGACTGCCCGCCTTTCTCACCAAGAATCCGGGTCTTAATTCCGGCCTGATGCTGGCCCAGTACACGGCTGCGGCATTGGTATCGGAGAATAAGGCCCTGTCGCATCCCGCCACTGTGGATTCCATTCCCACATCCGCCAACAAGGAAGACCACGTCAGTATGGGTACCATAGCCGCCAGGAAGTGCCGGGATATCTTGAAAAATGCGGAATACGTCACGGCAATCGAACTCCTCTGTGCGGCCCAGGCGTTGGACCTGTTCACCAACCTTAAGCCCGGCGCCGGCACACTTGCCGCATATAACCTCATCAGGGAACACGTCTCTCATATGGAGGTGGACAGGATACTCTCTAAGGATATAGAAACTCTCTACGGCCTGGTTCACAGCGGTCAACTTGTGCAAGCCGTGGAGGAGAAGGTAGGAGAACTAAATTAGCTCCAGAGGCGATAAATAATTGGACGGCAGTTGCAGGGTGCGTCTGGACGCACCATTTTAAAGACTTCACAAGGTTTTCAGGGGTCTCGTATCTAAGGTTATCGGTCGTTGGCTTGGACCGTAACATTGAAACGCTTGGCAACCGAGGCGTCCCCTTCCCACGGCCGCCAGTATTTCAATTCTACGGGTGCAGTACCCATTGTTATTGCCTTAAATGTTAAGGTTTGTGTCCCACCACTGCCGGGTATTACCGGTTGGTCAGGAGTATAGACGTCGTTTATGAGCGCCAATACGTTTTCATCTGCCTTTTCGATTGCCCACGAGTAGCCGGTGGTGGGGTTTGCCGGCAGATTTACGGTAATTTCGTCACCCTTACCCATCTGAAATGATTTGCCGCTGTCCGCTTCGCCAATTACTACATTCGACGGCTTATTAGTTTCGCTGGATTTCTTCGCATCTGATGTACAGGCAATGGTAGATGAAATCAATTGAATAGTTAGTATCATTAGGTATAGAAGTCTCATCGGAATAAAGCCTTTCATTGCTGAATCTCCGGTGGATTTTATGAAGCAGGCCGCTGCCGGCGAAAGCACTAGATATTCCCAAGATTGCATAATGTCAAGCGAAAACCTAAGACGCCGTACAGCAGTTAATGACCGCGAGTGTGGAGAGGGCGTCTCTTACAATGTCTAACAAAATCAAACTCTTGACACCGGGCGGTAAAACTGCTTTCCTTAAAGAAAGTAAATTGGGTAGAGAGCTACATAAGTATCTCAATGTGCACGCATTCTGAGTGGGGTATGTAGCGTGGCAGCCCTCGGCCTGAGTCTTCGGCTGGCTCAGACCCTGAACTTGTTGAAGGGCTCGGGCCGAAGGCTTGCTGCTACGATTGCGTGCGAGCAAGCTCGCACGCTACACTGTCTTTGACCAGGCGGATTCAGCGTTTTGCAGAGAATCCGAATACAGCAAATTAACAGGACTTATTGCTTTAAAAATCCTGCATGAGTACTCTAAGAGCCGTTATTACCGAGGAACTCCTGCCGCATGTCGAGACGCCCGGGAGATACATAGGCGGCGAATGGAATTCCATTGTAAAAGACCCGAAAGAGACCTGTCTCGCGGTTGCCCTGGCCTTTCCTGATACCTATGAGATAGGGATGTCACACCTCGGCCTGCAGCTCTTATACGGCCTTATCAACTCTATGGATGACGTGGCCTGTGAACGGGTGTTTGCGCCATGGCCTGATATGGAATCACTTATGAGGTCTCACAACATCCCTCTTTTCAGCCTGGAAAACTACCGTCCAGTTAGGGATTTCGATGTGGTTGGGTTCTCGCTTCAGTACGAGATGTCATACACCAACGTGCTCAACATGCTGGACCTTGCAGGCATACCGCTTCTGAGCAGTGACCGCAGGGATGAAGACCCCATTGTAATTGCCGGAGGGCCTGGCGCCCTCTCCCCGGAACCTCTTGCCGATTTTATAGACGTCTTTCTACTCGGAGACGGAGAAGAGACTGTCGCTCACTTGGTAACACGACTAAAGGAGATGAAGGGTGCGGGGCCAACGCTGTCAAGGAGAGAAAAAATCCACTCCTTAGTAAAGGGGCAACGGGGACTCTACGCACCGTGTCTCTATGACGTCAGCTATTTCCCTGACGGCACCATAAAAGGCATTCGGCCTACGGAGACTTGGGCGCCCGAAGTAATACGTGCCGCTACCGTAAGAGACCTAAACAAGGCTTATTTTCCTGAGAAGCCCATAGTGCCGTTTATAAGGACTATCCACGACAGGATTACGCTTGAGGTAATGAGGGGCTGCACCCAGGGTTGTCGCTTCTGCCAGGCCGGTATGATAAAACGCCCCACCCGGGTACGCAGTGTAGACACCTTGTTAAAGCTGGCTGAGAATTGCTACAAGAACACCGGACAGGACGAAATATCTCTGGCCGCATTGTCCATAAGCGACTACCCCTGGCTGGAGAAGCTCCTCTCCGAACTCCAGAGAAAATTTGACTCAAGAAAGG
>MHZB01000017.1 GCA_001828605.1 Planctomycetes bacterium RIFCSPLOWO2_12_FULL_50_35
TGCAAATATGGCAGATAATGCTGTCCGGCGCCCTGGCCGTCTTACTCACCAGACAAATTTCTCCAACAGACGCCTTGAAGGCAATAAATATTGACGTAATCTTGTTCTTATTCGGGATGTTCGTTGTAGGGCAGGCCCTTGAGAAAAGCGGTTATCTTTCCCATCTATCCTATAAGTTCTTTAAAAGGGCGAAATCCGTGGATTCCTTGATACTGTTCATACTGTTTGGCATGGGCGCAGCCTCGGCATTCTTGATGAACGACACCCTGGCAATTATAGGAACGCCCGTTGTTCTGCTCCTTGCCAAAAAGCACGAAATGTCGCCAAAACTTTTACTGCTTACTCTGGCCTTTGCAATAACGATAGGCAGTGTCATGAGCCCCATAGGAAATCCGCAAAATATCCTGGTTGCAATCTACGGTAACGTCAGAAACCCATTTGTTGCCTTTTTCGAATTTTTGTTCATACCGACAATCATAAATTTATTTTTAGCTTACTTATTGCTAAAGACTTTTTATAAGGACCATTTTCACAGCGACATATTAAATCATTCCCAGGAACCGATTAAAGACCACAACCTTGCGGTCCTCTCCAAGATTTCTCTGGGCCTGATAGTTTTCCTGGTGCTGGTCAAGATTGCAACCGTGTTTTTAGATGCACAGATTGATTTTAGGTTGACATATATTGCGTTAATCTCGGCGCTTCCTGTTCTGGTGTTCAGTCCGAAGAGATTAGACATAATAAAGGAACTGGACTGGCACACCTTAATCTTTTTTGCGGCAATGTTTGTCCTGATGCAGAGTGTATGGAACAGTGGATTCTTTCAAAACATCATAACATCCCTGAATGTCAATATCGTCTCTGTAGCTATGATTTTGGCGGTAAGCGTAATTCTAAGCCAATTAATTTCTAACGTCCCCCTGGTCGCTCTGTATCTACCCCTGCTTCTCCATGCCGGCGCCTCGACCAAAGAGATAATGGCTCTGGCCGCGGGAAGCACAATTGCAGGCAACTTCCTCATTCTGGGGGCGGCAAGCAATGTAATAATAATACAAAATGCGGAGAAGAGGGCGGGCGAAACCCTGACGTTCTTAGAATTCGCCAAGGTCGGGGTTCCATTAACGGTTCTTAATATCGCAGTTTACCGGTTATTTCTAAATCTGCTTTAATGCCCCAGTGAACAGCCACAAGACGTAGGGACGGGTCTAAAGACCCGTCCGTAACTCAGGGAAAGATTCCTAAGAAGGTGGTCCACCCAGAGGTGTTTAAGGTGCTTGGGGGTAGTTATTACAATATATCTGGTGCCAGAGGTGGGAGTCGAACCCACACGGGCTTGCGCCCACTGGATTTTGAATCCAGCGCGTCTTCCGGTTCCACCACTCTGGCACTCGTGCAGTATTTATAACAAATCTGGCGACCCAGTCACGTAGAAATACCCGCTGTTTACCACTCCGCTTGAATACACTATCTCACAAATTGTCCTTTGCCACCCGCAGGGCTAAAGCCCTGCGATACCCCAATATTAAGTATGGGGGGCACGTTGCAATGTGCCCCCCACCTTTTTTGTACTTAAAAGAAATCTTAAAAAAGCCTGTGCGACCTCCTCTTCGACCGAGGAGGACCAAGTATCTCACTCATAACAATGGCCCTCTGCAGATCGTCTTTCGGGAGTCTATCTGGCAGCGATACCACCTTATGCCTTACTTTTGGTTCATGTACGTCTATTATAGGTAGAGGCTCTAGTATTCTTCGCTCAGCGGGCTTTTGAGGTTTAGGCGCAGGAGGCGGTTGTGCCTCTTTGACTTTGACCCGTTTTATACGTATATGCTGAGGCGGCCTCTCCTCTGTGACTATTTCAGGCCCTTCCTCTCCAACCATCATGCCTTCAAGGGCCTTTTTCAACTCCTCCACGAAGGTGTGACGCTTCCTCTCTGTTACGGGCTTTCTGGCCTCTTCTCTCTGTTCCGTCCGCCACCTGAAGAATGCCTTTATCAGGCTTCCCCCGAAGAGGAGCAGGAATAATACGGCCCATATAATAAGGTCCATGCTTCTTTCCATCAGAGAAAAACCCCCTAAGTATGGGACACGTCACCGGAGGATTTCGAGATAGACTTTCGCATCTCAGTATCGGCCTGTATGTTTCTCAGGTGATAGTAGTCCATTATCCCCAGGTTACCTTCCCTGAACGCCTGTGAAATGGCCTTGGGTATCTCAGCTTCTGCCAGCACCACCTTTGCGCGGTTTTCCGAGACCAGGGCCACCATCTCCTGTTCACGCGCTACCGCCATAGCCCTGCGCTTCTCCGCCTCTGCCTGTGCCACGCGCTTATCGGCCTCGGCCTGGTCTGCCTGGAGCTTTGCGCCTATGTTCTCTCCCACGTCAACGTCTGCAATATCAATGGAAAGTATCTCAAACGCCGTTCCGGCGTCGAGGCCCTTTTCCAGCACTACCTTGGAAATGAGGCCCGGATTCTCAAGCACTTTCTTGTGAGTCTCCGCCGAACCGATGGTGGATACAATACCCTCTCCAACGCGTGCGATAACCGTCTCCTCTGTAGCTCCGCCAACCAGTCGCGGCATGTTGGCTCTGACAGTGACACGTGCCTTAACCTTTAGCTGTATTCCGTCCTTGGCCACGGCGTCTATGGTCTGCCGTCCCCTTTTAGGGTCTGGGCAATCAATAACCTTGGGGTTGACGCTGGTCCTTACCGCATCGAGCACGTCACGGCCTGCCAGGTCAATGGCGCAGGCCTGTTGAAAGGAGAGGTCTATATTGGCCTTGTTGGCGGCTATAAGAGAGCGCACTACATTTGTAACATTGCCCCCCGCCAGGTAGTGGGCCTCCAACAGGGGGGTGTCTATCTCGATGCCGGCCTTTTTGGCCATTATTCTAGACTCCACTATAATCCGTGCCTTCACCCTCCTGAGGGTCATGCCAACCAGTTGTATGAGTGATACTGGCGCGCCTGAGGCCAGGGCCTGTATATAAAGCCATCCGTACTTAAACAGCAGCAGGAGCAGGAAAAGGAGTATTATTCCGGCAAATATCACACCTACTACCGCGAACTGCTTTGGTATAACTAGTGGTAATTGTTCCATTTCTCTACCTTCCTACCGGCTCTCGGCCCTATTCGCTACCTCCGCAGGCCATCACACAGACAGCCGGTTAAACGGATTTAACTATAACCCTGTTTCCCCGTACTTCTACTATCTTAATCCTCGTATTCTTAGAAATCATCTCACCGCGGGTCACCACGTCCACCCTCCTGCCGTCTATGCCGGCTATGCCCGTGGGGTGGAGGTCCGTTAGAGCAACACCTTCTTGACCCATGAGTTTACCAAACTCGCCTGGTGGGTTAAAGCCTGCCTCAGAAACGGTTACCGCAAAGGTTCTTGAAGCCAGTCTATACCAGAGCAGGACAAATATGGGAATAGATACTATGCCGACGGCAACCATAATGTGACCTGCATTCGAGGCGCCTATCTGATATGTCCAATATATGCTCGCCAACACACAGATGACACCACAGATTCCCACTATCATACCGGGAATAAGAATCTCCACAAATACAGCCGCAAGGCCCACTACAAATAAAAGTATTAATTGTGTCTGAGTCATATCGGCCTCACAACCACCCTGTTACCCTGAACCTCTACCACCTCTACCATCTGGTTAGCCTCGATGTATTCGCCCCGCGTGACCACGTCCATCACCTCTCCTCCGAAATCCGCCCTGCCTGAGGGTCTCAGTGTACTAAGGGCATAGCCCCTCTTTCCTATAAGGGTTCCCTTAGAAACAACCGGCACCGTCTCAAAGCCGAGCGTAGCCTCCTCAGAGGCCCTCAACACCAATCGGCCAAAAAGCGGCATACCGGGCAGGTATCTAAGCAATATCGCCATGACAACTATACTGCCAATCATGCTCGCAAAAATCTGGAGGAGGTTTATGCGCAGCTCTTCATAGTGGTAAGGGGTCTGGGGTACAAGAAAGTCCTGAAATGCCAGCACCAGCCCCACCAACATTAAGGCAATGCCGGCAAGACCAAAAAGCCCGGAGCCGGGGAGCACAAGCACCTCCACTGCAAGGAGCATCATGCCCAGCGCAAAGATAACCATCTCCGGCACCTCCGCCAGACCCACCATGTATTTGCTCAAGAACACGGTCGCAAGACACAAGACGCCAATCATGCCCGGCAGTCCCACACCCGGGGTCTTGAGCTCCATCCAGATGGCTACCAGGCCGACGCCCAGGAGTATGGGTGCAATACTTTCTAAGAAACGTACCATATCTTCAGACCAGTTGACCTCAAGCGTCTCCGCCTGCTCGGCCTTTATGCCGTACTGTTCCAGCAGCTCATCGCGGTCTTTTACTATATATTTGGCAAAGCCGTACTCCTTGGCCTCTCCGGCGTGCATTGTCAGCAGTTTGCCCTTCTCTATAATAAGCTTCTTCGACTTTATCTTTTTTGTTTCTTCCTCAGTCATCTCCTTAAGTTCTCTGTCGGTGACAAAGCGGCCTTCGGGCGAATCTTCGGTAACTATATAGTAAACCTCCATCTCGCTGGTTACCATGGCCTCTGCTAAATTGGTGGGATAGCCGTTTTTTTCGGCAAACTTTCTGAATTTTGTCCTCAGCACGGTCTGTATCTTTTCTCCCGCCGTCTTATATCCCCCCTCTGCCGAGGGTATGATGGGTTCGCAGTCTCCGATTTCAGCCTGGGGTCCCATCGCTATCTCGTTACAGGACACGGCTATAAGGGCGCCCGCAGAAATGGCCTTCTTGGGTATATAGGCCACTGTCCTTACCTCTTCGGGGATGCCCGCTATATGTTCGGATATATCAAAGGCGGGTTCAAGTCTCCCGCCATACGTATCTATCTCGAAGATTATGCGCGTAGGTTTTTCTGCAAGGGCAATCTTTGTCCGCCTCTCGACAGAGCTGTACAAACCCCCGTCAATCATGCCCTCCAGGGATATGAAAAAGACCTTTTCCTGTGGCGTAATTTCCTCCTGGGCAGTTATAAGTATAGGACAGACCAGGAGGAGTATGAGAAGAAACGGGAAACAGGAAAGATTTTTTTGCATAAGCTAGAATTAATTCCTTAGTAAACCTTTGCCTTTAAGTCTAAAAATATTCTAATCCCGTTTTTTCGTAAGGGCAAGTTATTTCTTTATTTGTAAGTAATAAGGCAGTATAACCTCGGAGTATCAAAGCGGGGTTGAGATGCATCTTGCATTATAAACCGTAGGGGCAGGTCTTGTCCGCCAGCGGCGGATTCGCCTGTGGAGAACGCCTGCCCTGCAGGGGCGCAATAAATTGCGCCCATCCTGTAGCTGCCCCATTTATGGGGCATTATAGGTCCGATAAATCGGGTAGGGGCGAACCTGTGTGTTCGCCCTGGGCAGACACGCAGGTCTGCCCCTACAGAAGCCCGACGCTACAAAACATCCACAAAGGGTAGACAACGAAGCAGGGGCGAGGTAACCTCGCCCCTACAATAGAAAGGTGCATCGAGGCGCACCACGGGTTATTTCCCTCCCCCTCGATGGGGGAGGGAGGTGGGGGTAACCACTGATTAAATCAGGGGCACCCTCCCCCTTACCCCCTCCCCTCAAGGGAGGGAAAAGCTTTTTGTGTAGGGACAGGGCTTGCTCCTGTCCGTGCGGACTAGACAGTAGTTGGGAGATATAACATTTGGTAAAAAATCCAAAAAATACACCTAATAAGCTACTGAAAGACAAACTCAGCAAGTCTCTAGGCCCGCCGACATTAGCATTCCTCACATTGCCCCCATTGTCTATTCTTACTGAACACAAAGATTTCCTGATATTAGCGGTACTTATATTATTTATCATAGTAATAATGCGTGTCTTTCCCGGATTTAAAAGAATTAAAGCCTGGCTTCCTTGGGTGGGTGTAGAGGTCGAGAGGGAATCGCAAGAAAAGACGTCTGGAAATATAGGCATAAAAGACGTTGACAGTATCAAAACACAAGGATCGGTAATAGGACAGCAGAACATCGGTACATCTGGAGACATATATCAGGGCCACACCACTATAATCTACGAAACATCACCTGAATTGGAGAAACGGGTTGTAAAACTAGAAGAAACCATAAGACAGTTACCTCCATCCACTTCAGTTTCTCAAGAAGAAACAGATACATGCATAAATACATTAAGGATGCAATTAGCAGCCAGGAATTATGAACACCTGGATGATGCCATGAGAGAGTTGATACATGAGGGCCATGTAAACATGTTAAAAAAAGTCTTGATAGTCTTGGGAGAACATGTGGTAGATGAATCAGAAACACACGCAAAAGAGAGGGAGGCGAACGCTGAGAAATTCGCAAAGCGGGTAACTGAAATAGGTAAATATGCATGTCGCAAGAAAGATATAAAGTCTTGGGAAAATTCTATACGATGGCTGATAGGTCTTAGGCAATATTTCAATGATAGGCAATTTAGACAAGCAGAGGATATATTCAACAACAGTGTGGGTGAGCTCTATAGTTATGGGTTAGAGCACTTTTTGGAGGAAAAATGAATAAAAAAGCACCTAAAGAGACGACCTCTGACATAGCTAGAATCAGTCTTATAGCGGGCGATAATTTCTTTGATATCGCACAGGTCAAAGCTGAAGGGCGCGAAGAAAATCAGATAAAGGCCATAGAAGCATATAAAAGGTCCCTCAGCTTTTACACGTTTAAAGATCATCCATATGACTATGCTACTACACAGAACAACCTGGGCAATGCATACGGCAACCTTGCAGGGGTGAGGGACAAGGAGAAGAACCTGGGGCTGGCAATTGATGCATACAGAGAGGCCCTCAGGGTGTACACCTTTGAGGCATTTCCCACCTACTATGCTGGCACACAGAACAACCTGGGCGCTGCATACCAGAGTCTTGCAGGGGTGAGGGACACGGAGAAGAACCTGGGGCTGGCAATTGATGCATACAACGAGGCCCTCAGGGTGTACACCCTTGAGGCATTTCCCACCTACTATGCCGCTACACAGAACAACCTTGGCAACGCATATAGTAACCTTACATGTGTAAAAGATAAGGAGAAAAACCTGGCTGAGGCACTAAAGGCATTTAACGAGGCACTCAAGGTACGCACCCTCGAATCATCTCCCCTTGACTACGCCATGACACAGAACAACCTGGGCAATGCATACGGCAACCTTGCAGGGGTGAGGGACAAGGAGAAGAACCTGGGGCTGGCAATTGATGCATACAGAGATGCCCTCAAAGTACACACCCTTGAGGCATTCCCAACCGATTATGCCACGATACAGAACAACCTGGGCAATGCATACAAGAGTTTCTCATCGGTGAGGGACCCTGAGAAGAACCTGAAACTGGCCATTAAGGCATACAATGAGGCACTGAGGGTGTGCACCCTTGAGGCATTCCCGGTTAATTATGCAGAAACAAAATTCAACGTTGGCCTTTTTTATCTGGATAAGGCAGAGATGTATGCAGAAAAAGGGGATACTGCACGAGTAAAAGAGTCTCTCAAGGAATCAGAGGAGGCATTTACAGAGAGCCTTAAGGTGTTCAAGAAGGAGAATATGAAGGATTTGACGGAAAGGGCGGAAAAGATGCTTGCGGTTGTCAGGAATCGCCTCAGCCAGATAAAGTAGGGGCACACTGCGGCGTGCCCTGCAAATGGTCGAGCAAGCCTTCGGCCCGAGGCTTCGGCAAGCTCAGCCCATGAGTCTATCAAAGGGCTCAGGCCGAGGGCTCGACCGCTACAAAGCTAATAAAGGTAGACAACGAAGTTTACTTCGTTGATCAACGACCTAAAGGTCGTTGTCTACCGAAGACGTTTTATTCCCCTCCCTTGATGGGAGGGGGAAGGGGGAGGGTGCAGTTGCCCAATTTATGGGGCATTAGAGGCTCGATAAATCGAGCAACTACAGGGTGGGAGCGAGGGTTGCCCCTACAAAATTATTACACGAGGTCTTTCCCGGTGAGGAGGCGGTATGCCTCAAGATATTTCTCGGTGGTCTTTCTTACCACCTCGTCCGGCAGGGGCGGCGCAGGCGGCGTCTTGTCCCAGCCGGTGGACTCCAGATAATCCCTCACGTACTGCTTATCAAACGACGGCTGAGGACGGCCGGGCTGATAGCCATCCAGGGGCCAGAAACGGGATGAGTCGGGCGTAAATACCTCATCTATCAGGATGAGTTCCTCTCCCAGAAACCCCCATTCAAATTTTGCATCGGCTATGATGATTCCCCTTTCCAGGGCATACCGGCTGGCCTCAACGAATATGGCGATGCTTTTATCCACGGCTTCCTGAGCGACTTCCTTGCCGACCATTTCTATCATACGTTTCATAGGGATATTCAGGTCATGACCGCCCTCGGCCTTTGTAGCCGGGGTGAAGATGGGTTCGGACAACTTATCCGATTGTCTAAGCCCCCGAGGCAGTTTAATGTCCTGAATACCTCCTGTTTCCTCGTATTCCTTAAAGGCTGAGCCGGCAAGATACCCCCTGACCACACACTCAACTGGCATAGGACACGTCTTCTTAACCAGCATGGTCCTTCCCCGCAGGGCGTCGCTAATTGTGCGCCCCAAGACATTGCCAAAAGGCGCCAGCCCTGCATCCTTCCCTCCCACCGCCCCCATCTTTCCAATATCGGAGGTTATGAAATGAGACGGGGTTACGTGTGCAAGTTTCTTGAACCAGAATTCCGAGAGGGCCGTCAGCACCTTCCCCTTGTAAGGGATGCCGGTCGGGACTACCACGTCGAACACGGAAATCCTGTCTGTGGCGATAAAGATTAGATTTCCATCATACTCGTATACGTCTCTGACCTTTCCCTTCTTGAAGAGGGTGAGGTTGGGGAGGGCAGTCTCCAGGACGACGGTATCGTCTTTTTTCACTTTGCGATGTATTTTGAGGCGAGGCCGTTCAGCGATATGTGCGGTGAAAGTCTCTCACAAATCCTCTGCACGCCCCTCAGGTTGGGCTTCAGGGACAGGGCTATATTCAGATACGTGGCGGCCGAATAATAGTCACCCATCTTTATATAACACTCTGACATCTTCTTATGTACGTTGGCCCGCTCACCATTATCCAGTTCAAACTCCAACACCCTTTCGTAGTACGTAAGGGCCTTTTCCGGACCGGTATTTCTGGTTAGATAGCGGCAGTAGATGCGCAGGATGCGTTCCTTGATTTCGTCAAACAGGTACTGCCTCCTCGCAGCCTGCTCCAGTCGCAGATATACATCCTCGTAGAACTCCAGGGCCTCGGTATATCTCTTCTGTCTCTCACACTCTTCGGCCAGGAGAAACGTACAGTCAATGAAATCCTTGAAAGAGAAGTAAGATAAGAGGTTAAAACCCTTGACGTCCCTTTTGAGGCAGTCATAACTCTTGAGCGCCTGCCGCCCCCTGCTGTCTAAAAGGTCCAACAGTACCGCCCTAACCTGGGAGTTGGTTGAATCCTGCCATTTTTTCAGTTCAGCACCGCTGGGACCCTTCACAAGGCCAAGCATCCTGTCATAGTGGCTGCGGCGGGACGCATCGCTGAGTGTCCTATAGGCCTGAATTACCTGCTTGACCTTTTTCTCAGCCCAGGGATTATTACCGTTTCTGTCAGGATGGTACTGTTTAACCAAACTCCTGAAGGAACGCTTTATCTCGTCGGCGCAGGCCCCTTCACGTACTTTCAGGACCTCGTAATAGTTTACTAATGGAAGACCTTCAAACATAG